>CAZWME010000051.1:0-3734 GCA_964634515.1 uncultured Pirellulales bacterium
GATAGAGGACACTCGGCATGCATCCGTTAAGCCAGATAATATCCATTTCACCATCATTCGTATTCTCATCTACCCATGCACCGAATTCATCAAACTGGGCGTCATCGAACTGCTGGATATCCTTGAACAGATGTCCGGTTTCGGCAATTATGGTCTCAACGTGGTCGAACTGCGAAGCATCATACCAGCCGTCAGTGTTCCATTGCCCGACGTAGAACGCTATATCAGAAGCCGTAGCGGTCGTGCAAAATGCAAATGTGACTACGAATAGCAACACTAAGTTTTTCATTTTTTTCCCTCCTGATTTTAACTTCAAAACTGGTAGAATATTTCGTATCGGCCCCATACCAAAGCATCATATAGCACGAATTTCAAATCATGGGCTCGTAAATCTTGCTGGTAAGAGGATAACTATATCCTTGTCAATGCCCACCTGGTTGTTTCCACCAATCAAGTGTTTTCCACCTACATAGTAGGCCGCTTACGAAGAAAGAGTTGTATGATTTGCAGTTGATGTATTATCTAAACAAATAATATATCATAACACAGTAAATTTGTCAATTTAATCTCCTAATTTTGTGGGATTAATGTGTGGGATTGCCATACCTGATTTCGCAAGCAAAAGCTCCGCTGCAGCCTCCTTGCAATGAAATTCTCTTTCGTATTGTGCGATTGCATATCGCAAAAGAAAAACGTAACGAGCATTTGGTAAATGTCAATTTTCTTGACTGGAGTTGTGGTTTTGTATTTAATACTACAGTGCACAAGAGCACAAGAGCATAAGTGCGTAAGATTTGTTTAGGCACCATTGGCTTAGGGCTGGTGGTGGGGGATTGTTAGAAATCAAGATTAGAAAGGTGCGACGAGAATGAAAGTTAGTAAACGAGCCCAGGAGGTTCCGCCGTCGGCGACTATAGCTGTGACGACGCGTGCGCTGGAATTAAAGGCCCAGGGCGTGGACGTGGTAGGTTTTGGGGCAGGGGCGCCGGATTTCGATACGCCGGAATATATCAAGGAGGCGGCTATCAAGGCGCTTAAGGCGGGTAAGACAAAATATACGGCAGCGGCGGGTATAGTCGAACTTCGAACGGTCATCGCCGATAAGCTTAAAAAGGAAAATGGACTCGAATACAAGCCGGAGCAGGTCATTGTCAATATCGGCGGCAAACACTCGCTTTATGAGGCTATGCAGGCGGTGCTCGACCCGGGAGATGAGGTTATTCTGCCTGCGCCATACTGGGTGACTTATGCTGAGACGATAAAGCTGGCCGGTGCGGTTGCCAAGATTATTCAGACCGACAGGGACAACAGCTATAAGATGACGCCGTTGCAGTTGAAAGAAGCCATTACGGCTAAGACGGCCATGCTTGTAATTAATTCGCCGAATAATCCGGGCGGTTTTACCTATACGCCGGAAGAGCTGAAGGCCATTGCGAAGGTCCTTGAAGGGACAAATGTGATGGTGCTCTCGGATGAAATCTACGAGAAGCTGATATATGGTGATACGAGGTTTGTGAGCTTTGCTTCACTTAGTGAGGACGCTTACAACAGGACTTTGACTCTTAACGGCTTGAGCAAGGCCTTTTCTATGACGGGCTGGCGACTGGGGTACACGGCGGGGCCGCTGGAGGCTATCAAGGCGATGGGGCGTCTTCAATCTCATATGACATCGAATGCGGTGACGTTCGGTCAGTATGCGGCGATTGAGGCTTTGGGTGAGCCGGCGGAGCAGTCCATAGAGAGTATGAGGCAGGAATTCGAGCGTCGTGGCAAGTATATGGTGGAGCGGCTGAACGGCATCGAAGGTGTGGAATGTACGGAAAGTACAGGTGCTTTTTACTGTTTCCCTGATGTTTCGAGTCATTATGGCCGAAATATTAATGGTGCGCAAATTGACGGCAGTATGGATTTTGCAAAGGCTCTTCTGGAACAGACCAATGTTGCGTTGGTTCCGGGGCTGCCTTTTGGGTGTGATAATAACGTTCGTTTGAGTTTTGCCTGTTCGCTTGAGCAGATTACCAAAGGATTAGACAGACTGGAAGAATGGCTAAGTCAGTAGAAGTCGGAAATCAGAATTCGGAAGTCGAAAGTCAGAAGTTAGATGTTCTGCGTCGTGTTTCCATTGTTATCTGCTGGCTGGCGATGCTTGTTTTTACATTTCATGCTTGCACACACATGGTGGCCGCGGGTGATACGTGGGTCGCGATGGCGTGCGGGCGTCATTTTGTCAATCACTGGGTCGATACCGTCGAGCCTTTCAGCGCGAATTCACACAAAGCAGGGCCGACGGAAGAAGAGGTCGAGGGCTGGCCTGGTTGGGCCCAATGGATTACGGATAAGGTAGGCATAGAAACGGTCAAGAAATGGCACCCGACGGGCTGGATAAATCAGAATTGGCTGACGCACGTTATTTTCTATTCTTTGATACCTAAATCATCCTATGCGGACGGAGTAAGTTTTCCATCCAATGCGCTGGTCTATTGGAAGTTCGTTATTTACATATTGACTGTGGTTTGTGTTTATTACGCGGGGCGGTTGCTGGGTGTCCATCCGTGGCTTTGTGCGGTGTTTTCGTGCTTTGCTATGTTTGCGGGACGTTCATTTCTCGATATCCGGCCGGCGGGTTTTTCGAATATGTTAGTGGCGGTCTTTTTGCTTATACTTGCCCTTACAACGTATCGTAACGTTTTGTATATATGGCTGATTGTTCCGGTGATGGTTTTCTGGTGCAATGTCCACGGCGGTTATATCTACGTGTTTATAATGCTTGTGCCGTTTATAGGTTTGCACCTGCTTACGAATTGCAATAAAAAATGGACGGCGATTTTGTACAACGTTACGGCCTGGCCTTTCTTATATTTCGTTCTTTCCAGAGCGGGTTTGACGTTGCCTTCCTTTCTGTTTTCAATCCTTGTGATAGTTTTGGATATTCTGCTGGTATTTTACAAGAAAAATCTTGTCTCGATCGGGTGGAAGGGCGTTTATCATACCATTGGTGCTGCTTTTGCTGCGTTTGTTGCTACGGTCGTGTTCAATCCTTTTCATTTAACGAACCTTACTCATACTTTTATTATCAGTGTCAGCGAGCATGCGAAGAGATGGCGCAACATTCACGAATGGCATCCGGCTTTTGACTGGAGCAATCCTGTCGGGACCGCAAAACCTTTTTTAGTGATGTTTATTATTGGCTGGGCAGCTCTTTTGGTTTGGGTTGTTGTGCTGATAAAAACTTCCAAGTCTGTTGACCAGCAAGCCAGGCGGAAAATGAAAATCCCCATAGGTTATCAGTGGCCGAAAATAGATATGTCACTGATGCTTATTGCCGCTCTTACGATTTATATGGCGGTGCGTTCACGCAGGTTTATTCCTGTAGCGGCCATTGCGGCCTGCCCGGTTATAGCAATGTTGATTGACCAGCTTGTTCGTGCAATTTCAGCGTTTATCAACTTTCGGAAAAACAAACGTCTGTCTGTTGGGGTGATGGGGTATAATCTGCAATTATATTTTGTTTTGGCCGGTGCGATGGCTGTGATGTATTTCGGTGTATGGTGGGGGGGTAAATTTAAGCGAATTTATCTGGATGCCTGGCCTCGCGATGCGAAATTAACATCAATGTTTATGCGTATGACCGACTCGGGCCAAAAGCCGTTTTACGCCACGCGATTTATAAAAGATAACAAGTTAAAAGGAAATATGTTTAATTACTGGACAGAGGGAGGTTTTATAGCTTTCGG
>CAZWME010000051.1:3744-13170 GCA_964634515.1 uncultured Pirellulales bacterium
GAGCCCGACCCGAATACAGGCCAAACACCCTTACAGTTATTTATGGACGGCAGGGCACAGGCGGCTTATAACCGGGGAGCCTTTGATGTCTGGACGGATATTATGGGTGGGGGCTATGACGCAGGCCAGATGCTGGCACGAGCAGCGGCCCGAGGACAGAATTTGACTCATGACAATTATTTAAAGATCGGACAGTGGATGGATGAGCAGCTAAAGAAATATAACGTCTGGTTAGTGTTAATGCCTCAGTCAAATTGCAGCATGCCTCCGCGGAGTGAATATTATACTAAAACATCCTATCACGCATTGCAGGGTATTGAACGTAATCTGGATTGGTGTGTTGTTTTCTTCAATAATAAGCAGAGATTGTACGTCGATATCAAAACACCGCAGGGCAAGGCACTATTTGACGGCATATTTGACGGTACCAACCGTTACCCGGACGATTACCACCGGAATCTTATTTGCGCCCATAGCTGGCTTTACTATCGTACGGGGATATTAGAGAAGAAGAAGGGTTTTGATTTTGCGGTGAAGGCCTTCGAATTGAATGAATCGCCTGCGCCTATGATGGAAATAATACTTGTGGCGGCGAGGTTCGCCGAGATAAGACCACATGTTCAGAAGTTTTGCGAAGATTATATCAAGAGGCTTACAGAAGATGAGGCTAAATGGGCCAATGAGGACGGTTATCGTGACAGGCTTGAAGCCGGACGTTTAGCAGGCTTTTATCTGGAGAGCGTCGCCCAGGCTCAGAATAACACGGAACGGGTGAAATTTTACCGGGCACTGCAGAACAAATGCGTAGGAGAATTGATAAGGGTCTCTCGAAACAAGAGGTGGTAAATAAGTGCATAAGTCAAAAGTGCATAAGTCTTATGCTCATTGTTTTTGATTATGACCGAGACGGCAAACAATGTTTCCATCAGCGTTTTTTTTCCCTGCTATAACGAACAGGCCAATATCGCCGGTGTAGTAGAAAAAGCCCTTGCTGTCCTGGAAAAGCTCAACGCCGAGTTTGAAGTAATTATCGTTGACGACGGCAGCAATGATGGTACGGGCACAATTGCCGATGAGCTTGCCGGGGAAAATGACAGGGTCAAAGTTGTGCATCATCGGACCAATCTTGGATACGGGGCGGCGCTGCAATCGGGTTTCAAAGCAGCGACAAAAGAGCTTGTTTTTTATACCGACGGAGACGGGCAATTCGATATGAAAGAAATGCCGGCGCTGCTTGGTTTGATGGAGCAGTGTGATATTGTGAGCTGCTATCGACTTAACCGTCAGGACAATCTCGTACGCAAAATCAATGCCTGGTGCTGGACGAAACTTGTTTGTTTGCTGTTCGGCATGAAAATCCGTGACATCGACTGTGCTTTCAAGTTATACAAAAGGGAAATTTTTGATAACATTAAGTTAGTAAGTACCGGGGCCCTTATCGATGCTGAAATCTTAGCTCGTGCAGCCGGCAAAGGTTATCGTGTGGAACAACACGGCGTCCATCATTATCCGCGGACGGCCGGGGCACAAACGGGAGCGAATTTGCGTGTGATTCTTCGTGCATTTAAAGAGCTGTTCAGATTGTGGAGACAAATCCGAAAAGACTGAATTCGCAGATTGAAAATAAGATTAACACGAATTATGAAACGGTGAAAATGAACGAGAGAAAGGTAAATCTTTTTATCTACGGCTCACTGCGTGACAGTAGAATCTTCAAATCGGTCAGCGGTTTAAGTTTTAGCAGGAAGGCATCCGAAGTTGACAGTGAGACCCTTTGGGCGGAGCCTGCCTTCCTTGACCATTATCGAAAGCTCAGCCCGGACAATGTCTATTTCTATGCCGTTTCAGCTCCGTCATCAAAAATCGAAGGGCTGGTGGTCTATGATATTCCTGCGTGGGCGATGGCGGAAATCGACAGGTATGAAGGCAAGCGTTATGAAAGAGAAATGGTTCAAATCAACACGGCAAATGGTTCTGTTGAAGCGCAGGCTTACCTTGCAACCCACAGTTCGATGAAGAAACACTTTGGCGACAGGTTTCACGTTAATCTTATACACGAGCTTTGGCTTCGAAAACGCATTGAGAAATTCATCAAAAGGCATATCCGTCCCGGCGAGCGTACGGTGGACGCAGAATCGGAGCGTCGAGCGAACCGGGAGCTTCTCGCGACGACAGAGCGTGACCTGGTGATGAGCCATTATCACACCGATGCGGTGAGCGATTATTATCTTGAACACGAGCTGGACAGGCCCCGACCGAGCATAAAACACTTATACAGTGACCCGGAAACCAGGCCGTTTATGCAGAACTATTTAGCTTTGGTTATAAAGCAGGTTCTTCTCAATCAGCTCGATGATAATATCCAGTCCAGATACCGTTTTGAACTCGAGCATATGCATATATCAGAGCGGTATTTTAAGCGGTCGGTCAGTATTCTTGCGGCTTTGCAAATGGTCAATGCGAACAGCAAGGCTGTAGATTTGATTATTAGAAAATGTCTTCAAACAATGCCATGTGACAAACACGACCTTATTGACTATATCAAATACGCCGTACGCGCAGCGAAAAGTATGTTTGATGCTCGCATTGCCCGTGCAAAACTGACTCAAATTCGTTCGAATCTTCAGCCCGGACTGGTTCCACTTGGAATTGAGGTGGAATTAAGCAATCTTGGTGCTGCGGCTGTCGAGCCTCAAAGAAGCATTCAGAACAAGCGAGATCCCGTGTATGACGGGTTTAAGTATTTCTACGATTTTCGGCTTGATGTTTTGTCCTGGAAACTTGGTGGTTATATTGACGACCACACAGGCTCAGCCGACCAGGGCCGCCGGTGCGGTTTTCTGGAGCTTGCTCCGGGCCGGCTGAATATTCGGGGAGAACTTTCCCGGCCTGCAACTTCGGATCCGTGGCTTCTCAATAATTTGATACACGAGATAACCAATTTCTATGACGTTCGTCCGCATAGCCTGCATCTTTCTTTCCAGCTTCGAAAAAGACAGATCGATAATCAAAAAATATTACCGCTGGGTTTTGTTAAGTGCTTACTTTTGCTCGGTGGCGGTCCTGAACGGAAGAAGACAGGCAGATTCTGGATTTCAAGAATGGGCTACAATGAGATAACACAATATTCCAATCGTTTTTCATCGACTCTGTCGAATTCAGCCGAGAAGCAGAGTGAAGAAGAGAATGGCGAGGAGCTTGTATTTGCCAGAACGAGCAAGCGCAGGTGGTATCTTGGCGGAGGGGGTATTGCGGATAAGCCCCCGAGTCAGGCGACTACTTATGTCCATCAGTATAAATTTATTCGTCTTGGAGAAAAGACCAATTATGAGCCTTTAATCATGTGTCTCAAAGGTCTTCAGCTTGAGTACAATCCCGGTGATTATTTAACCGCTGAACAGTTACGCGGCAGCAGGAAATTACGGCAGGAATATGAAGAATTAAAGCAATGGGCTGCGGAACCTACTCAAATCAGCTCACAAACCATAAGCAGATTCTTAAAAACCGTAAGGAAAGGCCTGATGAACGAAGGACACTATCGGCCCGCTCACAAATTGCACTATATAGACTGGGTGCTGAACACTATAAGCGTGCAGTTGCGAACGTTTAACGAGCAAGTGAGACTCGGTTTATAATGCTCAGGTCTCTGGTTTGATAAAGGGAAAGCCGTGAGCCTCCTGGAGACCCACGGCTATTCAATATTGTATATACGCCCCCCCTCCGAAAGCACCCGGCAACGTATATACGAATTATAATTTTGCAATTAAGAACGGCAGAACATCGATTTACGATTTGTAATTTCCGGTTTTCGGTTTTAACCGGCAATCGCAAATGGTAAATCAGCAATTTTCTCAGCTATCAGTTCGAGCTTGTCTTTCATCAATCTTTTGCTTGATGAATCTGGCAGTACGCCAGGCAGCATCCTTACTAAACTCAAAGCACTTGTGCAATCCTGAGTTCACAGAATTTTTGAACTCTTCTGATTTTACCGCCGAAAAAACAGAGCTTTTTTCTTGCACATCGGCCTTTACACTTCGAAAAAACGAAGAATTAGCAGGTGCGTTGGCATTGTTTTCAGGGGCGGGCGCCAAAGTATAAATCGCAGTCGCAAAACCTCCAAAATAGACCACCAGCATAAAAACGAGTTTAGATCTCCATCCTCTCATAAAATTTCTCCCTTCCTAAGCAACATATTATCGGCTGATCCCCTCCGTCAGCCCTTGGATTTTGCCTCTATTATAAATTTAACAAAAAAGTCCGCAAATGCCAAGCGTAAAGTGCAAAAAACTGCGATATTTATATTATTTTCCAAAGAATTATTGGCATATGGCTTTCAATTTTGCTCTAAGACAACATGTGTCAGGTAAGTTATCAAGAAATAGATTTTTAGCTTTTTCGAAGACGGCGAAATGCGTATCTACGGCTGATTTTTATCCAACACTTCTTTCAATGTTTTGCAGACAATTGCCACTTCATCCTTTGTCAGATTGTTATGAAACGGCAGGGCGATAGTGCTTTTACAGACGGCTTCTGTAACAGGAAAATCGCCCTGGCTATAGCCGAATAACTCGACCATAAACGGCTGCAAGTGCACAGGAGGAAAATAGTTGCTGACCTGGATGTTTTCGTTTCTCATGGCGCGGAGAATACGCTCTCTGTGGGCCAAAGTAAAACCATCAGCCAGGCGAACGACAAAGACAAACCAACTCATATCACAGCCGTCGGGCTCGGTGGGCACTATCAGTCTGGACTCGTCAGCGAACATTTGCTGATACCATTTTGCGACCTGCAGGCGTTTTGCTTTGATTTGGTCTATTCTTGATAGCTGTACGATTCCGAGCGCACAATTTATATCACTCAGGCGGAAATTATAGCCCAGTCTGTCGTGTCCGAGCCATGCGCCGTCGAGTCCTCTTCCCTGATTTCGAAGTGATACGCACATATCTGCCAGAGAATCGTTGTTGGTCATAATCATCCCGCCTTCGCCGGTGGTTATCTGCTTGTTTGGATAGAAGCCGAATACGCTCATCGTACCGAATGTCCCGGCCTTTTTCCCGTTCAATTCAGAACCGAGGGATTCACAACTGTCTTCTATTACGGGCAAATTGTGTTTTTTAGCAATTTCAGAGACCTTATCGAGGCTGGCAGGATTGCCGAAAACCTCCACGGGCAAAATGGCTTTAGTTCGCTCTGTAATTCGAGCTTCGATTTTTGCAGGGTCGATATTAAGGTTTTTCGAGTCAATATCGACAAAGACGGGTTTTGCGCCGGCCATCATGACCGAAGATGCTGAAGCAATGAAAGTAAATGGTGTTGTAATAACTTCATCACCCGGAGCGATTCCCAGAGCCAACATGGACAAGAAGAGCCCGCTCGTCCCGCTGTTGACGGCAACTGCCCGCTTTGAGCCGGTGTAGTCGGTGAAAGCCTTTTCAAATTCCGTTAGCTTAGGACCGAGCGAAAGATCGGGGCCGCGAAGCACTTCGCAGACCGCTTCGATTTCTTTGGCGGTTATGTCCGGCCGAGACAAGTATATCTGCATATATAAAACTCCTTTTCCCGAATTGTACCGCCACCGGCCGATAAATCAAAGATATTTTGAGTCCTCGATGTTTGCTGAGGAACCATTGCATATCTACGGTTTTCTTCTGAAATCGAAAAGCCCTCTTGTCTTTATCGGACGTGGCACTGCCGAAATAAATGTTTATTTGTTACTTCTATACGGATTTTGCGAAATAAAACGGCGGGAACTTGAAAATTGCATTTTGAAAGTTAAACAACCTTCGATTTAGAACCGATTAAACATACGGTTTGAATATCATTCAGTTTCGTTCGTAGTGGTAGGAATCTTGAAATGGCAAAAGGCAAAGACGTACTAACGACGGGTGACGTAGCCAAGATTTGTCACGTTGCTCCACGAACTGTCTCGAAGTGGTTTGATAACGGCCAACTCAAAGGCTATCGTATACCTGGCAGCAAGGACAGGCGAATACCTGTCAGCGAGCTGGTTCGGTTTATGAAGATGCATAATATGCCTACCTCGGCGCTTCCTGTAGGCAAAATCCGGGTACTTATAGCAGACAGCAACGATAAGACCGCATCGGCTTTGGCGGATGTTTTGCGAAGCGAAGCAGACTACGAAGTCGAGACCGTCCGGAGCAATTTTGGTACCGGTGCGATAGTTCATAAATTTGCCCCTCATGTTTTGCTTGTAAGCCTTTTGTCTGAGGACATAAATGCGACGAGTATTTGCGACTGTATTCATACGAATGAGGATTTGAGGACTATTAAGATTATAGCACTCGTGAACAGTTTAAGTGATTCTGAGTCCGAGGCCCTGTTGCAGAAGGGCTTCGACGGTTACGTACCTTACTCCGCTGATACCAAAGAGGTCATCAGGAGGATTGAAGAAGCCACAGCGATTATTTATTAATTCCGCACATCTAATAAGACCTCATCTAAAACCTCGTTATCGGTCAAATGTAATTTTTGCATTTATTTATAGAAACAGGTCTGAGTCTGAGAATCAGGTGACTGACTATCTTAGTGACAAGACAGAGGCAATAACAAAGCCGGTTTATTAAGCCGGCCTTTTTTTGTTCAGCAGATAAATTTAGTAATCTTTAAATCGCTGCAGCCACTGCGGCCAGTCACCGGGCTGTGCCATGCCGGCCGTAGTCCAGGGGCCGGCAATGTTATAGTCGGTGTTCCATTTCAAAGTCCATAACTCTTTGATACCGACTTTTCTGGTGGTCCAGTCCATAAAGAGGACGTTTACAAAACCATCGTGACGGTTGATTGAGAAGATGCGCATTTCATCTCCGGATGTGCCAACTCCTGAACGCGGCTGTCCATCGTATTGCGGAGGGGTGTCGGTCTCGTACGGCTGGCCGTCCGCACGCCAGGCGCCATCTGCCATGACCGGGACATTATTCAAGCCTTTATGATTGGTACTTCTCCAGTACTCCTCGATCTGGCGGCCGCCACTGGTATCGTCGCTGTCATAAATCCACTCATTCAGTGAATAGCTTCCTCCGGTAGGAAGAATTGAATAGCGTACGGGAGCGCCCTCTTCAATAGTTTTGTTTATGGTCATCGGGCAGTAGAGGAGTTTTTCACTGTTGGAGTAATAATCTATCAGCTTCTGCATCCAATCGCCAGCCATATAGTCGGGGAATTTGCTGTTGTTTTCGTCTGTGTACATTGCCCAGACGAGGCCCCATTCCTTGAGATTGGTGCGGCAAAGAACTACCTTTGCCTGTTTCCTCACCCGCTGGAGGGCGGGCATGAGGATTGCCATCAACAGAGCGATAATAGCTATAACGACCAAAAGCTCGATTAATGTGAATCCTTCTCTTTTGCGCATAAGAAAAACCCTCATTTTTTCGCTTCAGATTTCTTTCAAATAATATCAGTCCATAAGAAAGGCCAGCTCCGAGAAGCCGGCCTTTTTTTGTTCAGCAGATAAATTTAGTAATCTTTAAATCGCTGCAGCCATTGCGGCCAGTCGCTGGGCGTTACCTGGCCGGCTTTAGTCCACGGACCGTCTATGACATACGCACGATTCCATTTCAACGTCCACAACTCCTTGAGTCCTACACTTCTCGCGGACCAGTCCATGAAAACGAGGTTAACGAATCCATCGTGCCGGTTGATGCAAAAATGGTTCATTTCGCCGGATGTACCCTGATCCATTATGCCGAAAGCATCACCCGTCAGTGACGGCGCATCGGTATGGCGAGGCCATGCATCATACCAGGTTGAATCGCCCAACACCGGTATCGTATTTGTGCTAACCCGTCTGCCTTCGGTCGTCCTGGTATCAGGTATTACGGTTGTATTGTTCTGGACACTCCTCCAGAACCATTCCAGCATACGTCCGCCGCTGCGGTCTTGCTCCACGGCGTTACACCAGGAATTGAAGCCATAGCTGAAAATGTAACGATAGGAATCAGCGTCGAGATAGGCGGCCTTGAAGGTGCCCCAGTCGGAAGGGTTCAGCATTTCTCTGGTTGCCGTCGGGCACAGAAGCATCTCATCATTACCCTCGTAGTACGGCCGCAGGGCTGTCATCCAAACCCCCCGAGCCACATCCCTGTTGTTGAACTTACCGTCGTACTCGTCTGTGTACAGCTTAAATGCAAGACCCCACTGTTTCAGCCTTGCCTGGCAGCTAATCTTCTGAGCCTGTCCCTTCACCCGGTTCAATGCGGGCATTAATATCGCCATCAGCAATGCAATGATGGCAATTACCACTAAAAGTTCTATCAATGTAAAGCCTTTTCTTTTGCGCATAAGAAAAACCCTCATTTTTTCGCTTCAGATTTCTTTCAAATAATATCAGTCCATAAGAAAGGCCAGCTCTGAGAGGCCGGCCTTTTTTATCCAGTAGAAAATTTTAGTAATCTTTGTATCGTTGCAGCCATCGAGGCCAGTCGCTTGGCGATACTCCGCCGGCCCTTGTCCATGGACCGGCTGTGAGATACGCACGATGCCACTTCAGGGTCCACAACTCTTTGAGCCCGGTATTTCTGATGGACCAGTCCATATATAGCATGTTGACGAATCCGTTGTGCCGGTCGATGCAGAAATGGTTCATTTCCCCTGATGTACCCTGATCCGTTATGCCGAAGGCATCCATAGTAAGCGAAGGGGAATCGGTATGGCGCGCCCAGGCGTCATGCCATGTGCCATCGCCTAACACAGGAATTTTATTTGGGCTAACCCGTTTGCCTTCGGTTGTCCTGGTATCTGGTATTACGGTTGTATTGTTCTGTGTATTCTTCCAGAACCATTCTTCCAGACGGGCGCCGCGGTCGCCGTGCATATAATTGGTCCATGAATTTATGCAATAGCTGAATACGTAACGGCGTGAACCACCTCCGGGTGTTTGCAAAGTACGGACAGCCGCTTTAAAAGTACCCCAGTCGCCATCACTTGCCATTTCCCTGGTTGCCGTTGGACACAGAAGCATGCTATCGTCGTTCTTGTAATACGAACGCAGTGCATTCGGGTATAGTGTAGTCTCGCCCACTCCCCAGCCTTCGTTGAAATAGCCGTCATGGTCGTCCGTGTATAGCTTGAAAATAAGGCCCCATTGTTTGAGTTTTGCCTGGCAGGTGACCGATTGTGCCTGTTTTTTGACCCTGGCCAGTGCGGGCATCAATATTGCCATCAAAAGTGCGATAATAGCGATGACCACTAAAAGTTCTATCAGGGTAAACCCTCTTTGTCTCCTCATGTTGATACTCCAAATTGTACTGTAAATAAATATTTTTCGGGACTTACACCCCGTACATCGGCATTTTACCATATCATACGTATTAATTCAAGGGGGAAATAGGCAAAATTTTTCGGTTGAATAATTGTTATTTCGCTTTCTTTTGCAGCATCTTAGTGAGCAATGGTATTAATTCTTCTGAGGTA
>CAZWME010000052.1:0-13167 GCA_964634515.1 uncultured Pirellulales bacterium
ATTTACTTAGAGAGATACCGATACTTCCCTCTGGATCACTAGCATTACAGTAAAAACGCACCATCAGGTCGCTGCAGTACGGCATACCGCTATAGTCTCCAACATTGTCATAAGCATAGGTTGCTCTAAAATCGTTACCTATAGAGGTATTATATTCCATCGTATTGATTTGGTCGGCCGGGCTGTCCAGGTAAAATAATGTGGGATTGTCCTTACCAACTTCCCATTGAGAAGAGTTTCCGTTTTTGAATGGCTGGTCCCATTCATGGTGGTTAAAGGTGGTCCTGAATCGATCAACAGGTCGGTAATCGTTGTCATACACAGGCATCCATAACTCTTTTTGGACTTTAGCTGGTTTTCGGCTGATTTGTCCATTGACATAGATGTCCCCATCGATTATTTGCACCGCTTCGCCGGGAAGACCAATCAATCGTTTGATGTAATTTATCTCCGGTTCAGGAGGATTCTTGAATACTATTACGTCCCACCGCTTGGGAGCTAAGAACTGATAAATGCACTTGAGGACAAGTATCCGGTCTCCGTTCGCCACCGGCATCTTACCACCTACTGTTTGATAATTGCCGCAACTCGGACAGCGAGAAGGAAATGATCTAAGAGGTCCGGAACGCGGGCCGGGAACGGTGTCCTCCGGTAAACGATACCTTATTGGATTAAAGCCATACTCGTATTTATATCCGCACTGTCGGCATCGAAGCCGAAAATGCGCTCCTTTCAGAGTATCGGCCATACTTCCGGTAGGTATGCGAAACGCCTCCATCACAAATGCACGGAACACAAAAGCTAATATGAAAGCGGTTATGAGCCATTCAAAAGTGTCGGCGATTTCAGCCGCTCTGTCTTTCTTTCGTCGAACCGTCTTTTCGGAACTTTTTTTCTCAGTATCATCTAAAGACATAAGTATCAATTCCTTCACAGGGCAAGCTTAATATTTGCCATTTTAAAAAATGTTTACCGGAACACTGCAAATAAAAGCTTACACATAACACTCTACAAACTCTTATAAGTAAATCCGGCGGATATAAGAACGCTAATTATGCCTAAAAACCCTTTCCCGGTCAACAAACTATTCTCCTCTTGCGTCTTTTTTCGCAAAGAAATGCCGATAAGAACTACCCTCGAAAATTATAAACAGACACCTCTTTAGAGGCTGATAAGGAAGCACAGGTGTGTTTTTTTGTATTCTGCCGTACAGTATTTTTGGGGGGACGAGACGGTTTCAGTTTTTTTTTGGGAATCTGAAAAATTTTCTATAAAATTACTTGCCGTATAGAAGTCTTTGTTGTATAGTGAGTTGTGGCGTTTTATTGTTTGAAGAGACGTCTGATGATTTGGTGGACAAATAAAAGCGTGGTTTTGTTATGAGGCGGCTTTTTTAATATAAACGAAATCCAGTTTCCTAATTGCTCTTTCCTGAAAATGAGGTAGCTTATGGCAACAATTACAAAGAAGGAACTTATCGATCGGATTGCGGAACGCACACAAGCAAAAAGAGTTACAGTCAAGTCTGTGATTCAAGCTTTTCTCGACGAGATTACAAGGGAACTGGGTGAGAATAACCGTCTGGAATTCCGGGACTTTGGCGTGTTCGAGACAAGAACAAGAGCCGCCAGAGTCGCTCAGAATCCCAAAACTCTTGAGCGTGTCGATGTCCCTGCAAAGCGAACGGTTAAGTTCAAAATGGGTCGATTGATGAGACAAAATCTCTGTACTTCTGCTACTTTGGAATCAACCGAAGCCAAATAATTATTTCGGATAAGAAGCCGCCGTCCACAACAAAAGATGTCGCTTTCACCTTAGAACTGTCACCTGCAGCGGATTGTGGGGTGAGCAGATAATAGTTTGTTTTGCAAGGCTGTTCAAAAGGAGCGTTATATGTCTGACGGGAAAATCGACGGAAAAGTTAAATGGTTCAACCCCAGAAAGGGATTCGGATTTATTGCTACCCCTGATGGCCGTGATATCTTCGTCCACTACTCAAGTATTTCAGGTGATGGATACAAAACTCTTAATGAGGGAGATGCCGTCACTTTCGATATCGTCGAAGGCGACAAAGGGCTTCGGGCTGAAAATGTGATTACTACATCAGCCTCAGCAACCGATGCTGATTCTTAAGGTTGGTTTTTTTGGGTCTGAGGACACGTCATAAACAAGTCATGTTCTTCGTTCCCTTATTGCCTGGTTAAATTTAATAAAGTGGCAACATTGGAGAGTGATTTTGTATCGCTTGAAGCAGAGCTTCAATGGCTTCAAGGTTTATCCATCCAGCCGTCGAAATGCGCGGCATAAAATGATATACGAAATATGACTGTTGACGATTATCAATCCGGTCTGGGCTGTAATGTTCTTGTACTGAACAAGCATTATATGGCTATCCGTATTGTCGGTGCAAAGCGGGCCTTCTCATTATTGTTCCGCGACCTTGCCGAAGTCGTATCACTCGAGGAAGGAAAATATTCCAACTATGACTTCACCGGCTGGTGCGAAGTAAGCCAGTTCAAACGTAATTTCGAACCCGATGGACACGACTGGGTATCCACCATAAATTTCCATATCGCCGTACCGCGAATCATTCGCCTGTTATTTTACGACCGTCTGCCCCGCAACGAAGTAAAATTCAACCGCCGAAACATCTTCGCCCGTGACAAGAACAAATGTCAGTATTGCGGCCACCGCTTCCCCACCAGTGAATTATCGCTCGACCACATCATCCCGCGAAGTATGGGCGGCAAAGCAACATGGGAAAACATCGTCTGTGCCTGCACCGATTGCAATGTCAAAAAAGGAGGCCGAACCCCTAAAACCGCACGAATGAAGCTTATTAAAAAACCCCTCAAGCCCATGCACAATCCCCTCGTCCACATCCACCTGAACCACCACCGCTATCGAAGCTGGAAACAATTCCTCGACCATGCATACTGGTCCGTAGAGCTAAGATGACCTATTTAAATGTAGTGGAGCTTGTTATTTAGATAGGTTCTTAATCTCACGTAAAGCAAGACCTTATGAACGCTCCATTTATCGAATAAACTGCCCGCTGGTTTGGTTCTTGCTATTTTGCCGCTTTTCTGCTTTATTATGCAGCTATGAAAAGCGACCTATTTAACTTAGCAGGTAAAACGGCGCTGGTAACCGGCGGCAGCAGAGGTATCGGCCTTGCAGTGGCAAAATGCCTGGCCGAACACGGAGCCGACGTGGCAATCATCGCCCGAACCAAAGAGCAGCTCGAAACGGCAGGGCGGCAAATTCGAACTGATACCGGTAAAAAGGTATCGACCTATCCCTTTGACCTCGGCGATATAAAAGGGATAGAAGCCCTTTTCGAGAATATCGCCGCCGAAACGAACGGCATCGATATTCTCGTTAATTGCGCAGGTACGACTATTCGCGGGCCGAGCGAAGATGTTGACCTGGGAACATGGAACCATGTTATCGATGTAAATCTTACGGCCACATTCGTAATCTCGCAGGCGTTTTTCCGGCATCGAAGGCAGGCTGAAAAAACCGGCAAAATTATCAATATCGGCTCGCTTACATGCCACGGGGCCAGGCCTACAACCGCGGCGTATGCCAGCAGTAAGGGCGGTCTGCTTATGCTGACAAAAACATTGGCAGTGGAGTGGGCAAAATATAATATCAACGTAAACGCCATCGGGCCCGGCTATATAGCGACGGAACTCACCGAGCCGCTCTGGACCAACGACGAATTTAACAAGTGGGTCCTTTCAAAGACTCCGATCGGGCGATGGGGGAAGCCTGAAGACCTCGCGGGTACGGCGGTTATGTTAGCTTCAAAAGCGGGTGATTTTATTACCGGGCAAATCATCTATGTCGATGGCGGGTGGCTGGCCCTGCTTTAGATTTCTACTTTCTTTTTTGGAAAACCACAAAACACATTTTTAGGGAGAAAAGCGATGATTAGAATTCGTCAAAAAGGTGTCGTATTTTTCATTATCCCGCTGGTAATCTGTGCGGTTTTTATTGCAGGTCTTTGCGGGTGCAGTTCCATCATCAAATCGAATCAGCCGGAGCGGACGGTATGGCTGTCATCATTGAACCTGGAAAAGATGACATCCGGCTGGAGTACACCTAAGAAGGACAAATCAATTCAGAGCAAGCCGCTACGCATAGGCGGCGTCCAGTTCGACAATGGTGTAGGCACACATGCTAACAGCCTGATGCATGTTGATCTGAAAGGTTCCTGCCGGAGATTTTCAGCTTATGTCGGCGTCGATGACGAAGTTGTCGGTAAAACAGGCAGTGTGCGTTTTAAGATATACGCAGACGGAAAACGCTTGTATGACAGCGGTGTTATTAAGGCCGGTGAAAAGGCAAAATATATCGATGTGGACCTGGCGGGCTGCAAAATAATTAAGCTGGTAGTCGATGCTGCGGGAGACAGCACTAATAGCGACCACGCCGACTGGGCACAGGCGGCTTTCATTGTAGCCGGAAAAGATCCCGAGGCGATTGATGCGCCGGAGATAAATGAGAAAAAGGTAATTCTTACTCCCAAGCCGGGTCCGCTGCCGCGTATAAACGGACCGAAGGTCTATGGCTGCCGAGCGGGGAGACCGTTTATTTACCGCATTCCCTGTACCGGCAAAAGGCCGATTACTTTCAGTGCGGTGAATCTACCCCAAAGTTTATATTTAGACTCAGAGAGCGGTATTATCAGAGGCACTGCCCCTGAGCAGCGAGGTGAATATACCGTTACTCTCAAAGCGGCCAACAGCCGGGGGTCGATGCAAAAGGCTTTTACAATTGTTGTTGGGGACTCGTTGGCTCTTACACCGCCGATGGGGTGGAATAGCTGGTACATCCACTACGCCCGCGTGACAGATGGGCACATGCGGCGGGCGGCTGATGCTATGATAGATTCAGGGATGGCGGACTTCGGCTATCAGTATGTCAATATCGACGACTGCTGGATGGTTGAGCCGAATGATGAAGACCCGATGAGGGCAGGCGAAATTCGCGATGCTGACGGCGCGATTAATTCCAACGCATACTTTCCCGATATGAAGGCGCTGGCGGATTATATCCACTATAAAGGGCTCAAGGCCGGGCTTTATACTTCACCTGGCCCGACTACCTGCCAGAAGTACACAGGCACATATCAGCATGAGCAGATTGATGCTGAAAAGTTTGCCGAGTGGGAGTTCGACTTTTTGAAATATGACTGGTGCTCCTACGGCCGGATTGCGGACGGCGAGGGTCTTGAACGGATGCAGAAGCCGTATCGAAAGATGGGCGATATACTCGTAAATCTCGACCGTGACATTGTCTATAATCTCTGCCAGTATGGTATGGGCGATGTATGGGAATGGGCCGGTTCCGTGGCTGGTAACTGCTGGCGGACGACGGGTGATTTGGGCCTTGCAAGAGGGGCCGAGCTGCCGGGATTTTATCACATCGGCCTTAGCAACGCGAAGCACTGGGAATATGCCAAACCGGGCCAGTGGAATGACCCGGACTATATCCTTATCGGCTGGGTCGGCAACGCCCGCAAGCAGGCCGTAGGGACACTCACTACCCTTACGCCCAATGAGCAGTATTCTTATATGTCGATGTGGTGTTTGATGGCGGCACCGTTGATATTCTCCGGCGATATGGAAAAGCTCGATGAGTTTACGCTTAATATCCTTTGTAACGCCGAGGTGATAGAGATTAACCAGGATCCACTCGGCATTCAGGCCCCCATCATCGAAGAGACCGAAGATTATTTTGTTATGGCCAAGGACATGGAAGACGGCTCGAAGGCACTCGGCCTTTTTAATACCGCTGAAATCCAGACTGAAATTGCAGTGATATGGGAAGACCTCGGCATTAC
Organism: uncultured Pirellulales bacterium; assembly: GCA_964634515.1. Taxonomy (GTDB): domain Bacteria; phylum Planctomycetota; class Phycisphaerae; order Sedimentisphaerales; family Anaerobacaceae; genus NIOZ-UU13. The sequence goes on from CAZWME010000052.1 coordinate 5,852, forward strand.
AGGCCCGCAACGAGTTCGCGACCTGTGGCGTCAAAAAGATTTAGGTATTTATAAGAATCAGTTCAAGGCCAAGGTGCCAAGGCATGGTGTTGTCTTTGTTCGTTTGTTTTCAAAATGAACGGTATCTAAAATGAATAGCAAATACTCAGGGTTATAAGCTCAAGGTGAGTTATATAACGAGAGATAATTTACGGAGTAAATTTGAGAGGATTTGGAGTAATTGCTATGAATAAATCATTATTTCGGTTGTGTTTAACGGCTGCGGTTGCATTTATCGCTGGTACTATATTTATGCCTATGGGTTTAGTTTTAATGAGTAAACTCGAACGACCTGGACGATACCAGCAAAAAAAAGAAGCTTATTCTTTCTTTTATAGAACTATGAATGAACTGTTCGAAGGCACTTACAATCCTGAAGAAGGTTCTGTTTCTCCAGATGCTCTGGAGACATTCAAAAAATACGGACCTCGGCTTGGGGGTAAATGTCGGTTATTCATAAGTGATGACGAGTCTGGCTATTTCGACGGTATAGCATTCTTCCCCTCGGGAGACTGTTTTTCTGTGGTAGTATTACGTATTAACGACGACCGTATGGTATTGAAAAGTTTCTATCCCTTGGATTGGGAGGAATTCTGGATGAGAGTAATGCCCCGTACCGAGAATGACAGCAAACGGCTTCAATAGTAGTATCCAAGCATGAGTAATAAGCTTGTATTTAAGTCAATTCTGTGATAACATACCACGAAATACTTAGAAGCTTTTTTTATTAGCTATTGTTAAAATTTGCTACTGAAGTTGAAGGAGGCATTTTTATGAAGAGGCGTCGATTTGTGAAATTCACTATTGTTTGCATATTATTATCAGGTATATTTGTTTGCTTATATCCGGTAACGCAGGTTGAGGGCGCGCGCGGGTCTGGTAAGAAGCTGGTGTTTGATGCGCGCAGCCGGGAGGCGGTAGCCGACGGGACGGGTCGATTCAGGGTTGTGCGAAAGAAGCTGGAATGGGAGCCTGAGCAGACGGCTATTATTATCTGCGATATGTGGGACCTGCACTGGTGCAAGGGGGCGAGCAGGAGGGTCGGGGAGCTTGCGCCGCGGATGAACAGGATTGTTCGCAGAGCGCGTAATCAAGGTGTTTTGATAATTCATGCACCGAGCGGGACGGTCGATTTTTATAAGGGCCATCAGGCCCGTAAACGGGCACAGGCAGCACCAAAGGCGGCGAACCTGCCCGGCGATATCAGTAAATGGCGTAACTGGATTGATGACAATGAAAAGACGTTAGGATACCCCATCGACCATTCGGACGGCGGTTGTGATTGTCAGCCGGCGTGCAAGCAGGGTTCGCCATGGCGAAAGCAGGTAGGGACAATCGAGATTCGCAATCAGGACGCTATAAGCGACTCGGGCGTGGAAATCTGGAACCTGTTAGAGCAGCGGGGTATCGAGAATGTTATTATTATGGGTGTGCATACCAATATGTGCGTGCTCGGGCGGCCTTTCGGGCTGCGGAATATGTCAAGGTACGGCAAGAACGTTGTGCTGATGCGCGATATGACCGATACGATGTACAACTCGCGGATGCGGCCGGTTGTCAATCACTTTACGGGGACTGACCTTGTGGTCGAGCATGTAGAAAAGTATGTCTGTCCGACGGTTACCTCAACGATACTGACGGGGCGGGCTCAGTTTTGTTTTAAGAATGATAAGCGGCCGCGCGTGGTTTTTATTGCGGCTGAAAGCGAATATGGGTCAGCGGAGACGCTTCCGGAGTTTGCGAATGAGCTTAAAACAAAATACGGGCTGTACTGCGAGGTGCTCCAGGGGAGCACAGACAAAAATGATCCGGGGCGACACTACGTTCCGGGTATGGAGGCGCTTACTAATGCGGATTTGGCGGTGCTGTTCGCGCGGCGCAGGGCACTGCCTGCCGAGCAAATGAGGTACTTCCGTCGATATATGGCAAGCGGCAGGCCGCTAATAGGATTGAGGACGGCCAGCCATTCGTTCGATACCCGCGGCAAGGCACCGGACGGTTACGCCGAATGGATAAAACTCGACCCAGAGGTATTAGGGGGGAACTATCACGGGCATCATGGCAGCGGGCCAAAATGCGCAGTTACGATAGCGGCCAAGGCTAAAAATCATCCGATACTGGCCGGCGTGGAACTGCCGTTTACAAGTGATGGTTCGCTATACGAGGTACGCCCGCTGGAAGGGTTAACAATGCGACTTTTGATTGGTACGATTCCCGATAAGGAGCCTGAGCCGGTGGCGTGGACCAACAAGTACAAAAGGTCACGAGTTTTTTATTCATCATTAGGGCATCCGGACGATTTTAACAATGCGCAGTTTCGCAAGATGCTTATTAACGCCGTTTTCTGGGCGATGGACAAGCCGGTGCCTGAATCCAAATAGATAAAACACAGCAACCAGCGGGGGAAAAAACAGGCATAGAGGCCTTTCAACAACGTATGCGGAAAGTTCCTGTGGACACACAATACCGGCAAGCTCATTTTTCCATAAAATTTACTTCATTATTTGTCAACCGATACGCTACGATAGCCGTTTATACAGATAGCTGGAGTAAATGGCCTCAATGGAAAGCACCGATAAAAGTTTAGTAGAAGCCCATTGTAAGGGCGACCCGAAGGCGTTTGGTGAGCTTGTACGCCGATACGGGGACGGTTTGCTGGGATATTTGACTCGAATGAGCCGGAATCGACATGAAGCTGAGGACCTTTTTCAGGAGACCTTTAAGCGTGTACATGAAAAAGCCCATACATTTCGAGGCAGTCAATTCAAGGGCTGGCTTTTTAAGATTGCGACGCATGTGGCTATCGATGGTATGCGGAGGCGCAAAGGGAAACGAATGGTATCGCTGAATCAGAAACTCGATTGCACGGACGGGGACGGCGAAGAGCTGAGCGCCGTTGCGCTGGTGGACGATTCGCATGAGCCATCGCGGGAGGCAGTGAAGGCCGAGCAGGTGCAGCAGGTCAGAGATGCCGTAATGTCACTGCCTTCGAGGCAGCGGGCAACGCTTGTGCTGGCCTATTATCAGCAGCTAAGTTACCCGGAAGTGGCGAAGGTTTTGGGCTGCTCACTTGGGACGGTGAAGACACAAATGTTCAGGGCACTGAAGACCTTGGGACAAAAATTACCTGATGTTCAGGGGTAGTAAAATGAAACGTCATCTTACAGAAAATGAGCTTATCGAATACCAGTTCAAACTGGCCTCGGATGCACAGATGAAGGAGGCGGCCGAACATATAGAAGGTTGCGGCCAATGCCGGGAAAATCTGGAGAAATTGCAGCGTAAATATGCAGCTTTGGACTTATTGGGCGAGAAGGCCGAGATTTCCGAGGATTTGATTTCGAGTGTCACAGAGCAGGCGAGAAGACCTGTAGTGAAAAGAATTGCCTGGTTTAAGAGGCCAGTGTGGATGAGTTCGGCAGCGGCGGTTCTTGTGGTGGGGTTGGTGCTGGTTGCTAATCAGTTTAGCGAAGACAGGACAAAACAACGAGAAATTGCGAAACAGCCGATGCCAAAGGTAGAGAAAATGGAACCGCGAAGCAACCAGTCAAGTGCAACGACAATGGATATGGAACTCGCAAGCGAACCGGAGATTACACAGGTCAGGGCTGTGCAAAAAAGTGACATGCCAAGGAAGGTAACGCTTGCGATGGCGCCTATGGAAGAGGCGGCGGATATGTATGTTGCGATGGATAAAGCTTCGGATGAGGCGATATCCGAGCAGCCGCCCTTTGCGCCGGCAAGCGCGATTGAACTGGTAACACTGCCGAGACGGGACAAGGTGCAGCTTACGATTTACAATTCTGCTGATATGACGCTGGTGCGGGAGAGGCGGAATTTGACTATGAAGAAGGGGTGGAACTGGCTTCAGTTTATGTGGGCCAATACTTTGATTGATCCGACATCGCTGTCACTTGAGCCTTTGGAGCAGGGGGAAAGAATAGATATTGAACAGTTAGTTTTTCCAGCGAGGCTGCGGGAGCTTGGCCGCTGGCTCATCCACTCAGAGGTCAGCGGCCAGGTACCGTTCGAGATAACGTATTTCACGAGCGGACTTTCCTGGCGAGCGTTCTATATGGGCACTCTGGCAGAAGATGAAAAGACGATGCAATTGCAGGGCTATGTGCGAGTAAACAATAATAGCGGGGAGGATTATGAAGAGGCCGAAACGCGGCTGATTGTCGGAAATGTCCATATCCTTGACCAAATAGCCGAATTAGCAAAACGCCAATATCCTTATAACAGACCCCTCAACTTAGGCGATAAGGGCGGCTATGGTGGTGGCTGGAGAATGCAAAAAGGCCCAGATTTGGATGGAGATAACTATTTGTTCTTTAACGACGATGCCGGTCGTCTCGGCGGTGCTTTCAGTGATAAATTAGGCCGCAAGGAAATCAGGAAAGAAGGGCTCAGTGAGTATTTCCTTTATTCGATTGAGGGGACCGAGACTATACCGAACCAGTGGGGCAAGAGGCTGCTGTCGTTCGATGCCAGCGATATTGAAGTCGAGAGTTTGTATAAATATGACGAGCAGCGATGGGGCAATCAGACAATAAGGTTCGTTAAGTTTGCAAACGATGAAGAGCATAATCTGGGCCAAACGCCGATTCCGAATGGTGATGTAAAAATTTACGGCCAGGCTGATAGCAAAGGCCTTTTATCATACGTGGGTGGGACGATTATCAAATATATTCCGGTGGATGAGGAAGTTGAGTTAAATCTCGGCCCGGCCAGATTGGTAAAAGTCGAGCCTAAACTGATGAATTTCAAGAGCGACAATTATATGTTCGACAGGAGGGGCAACGTTGCCGGCTGGGACGAGATACGGACCTGGAAAATCGATATTACCAATACCCGTGAACTGCCGATTGAAATTGAAATTACCCGCGGCTTTAACACTGGGTACTGGATCATCCAGTCTGATGCTGCTTATGAAAAGCATGATGCCACGCATGCTCGTTTTAACTTAAATCCTGAGCCAAAAAGCAAGCAGGCGTTCGAATATACGGTCAGAACCTATCACGGTGCGCGTGAGGGAACGCTGACTCAACATAATGAAAGGTAGAGATTGAATCATGAACATAAAGAAAATCATGGTTTTGTTTCCGTTGTGTTTGTTGTTCGTGGTTTGCGATCTGTGTTATGGGCTGCGTTTCGAACGAATCGGCCCCGACAGCACAAATATACATCCCACGGGGGCCCAGCCTGACTGGCCCAAAGACATTGTCGAGATTCCGAGACATCCGTCTCGTGTGTATTCGATGGATGTCAATGGAAACGAGCATTTCTACTTCAAGGCGACGGTCGAAGAGATCAATGAAATGCTCGGTCTGTTTGCCAGAGTTCGTATGCGCGACCATGTGGTGCGGATTCAGGCCGGCGCAGGAAAAACCCGTACTTTCGGCAAGGAGGAAATAGAGTATAATGTCCACCTTCACATCGTGGCGGGAATCGCACTATTTTTTACTCGCGAAGAAAGAAGAGAGGATCTGCCTTTGGAGCCGGAATTGACCATTCTGACAGGTGACAACGCTTCGCTCGTGAATCAGTTGAAGTGGCCCGAGAACCTTATCGTCGAGAGCGAGATTCCCGGCGTGGTGGTCAATAGCAACAGAACCAAGCCGAAGCGAAAAGTCTATTACGGGCTTTGCGAATTTGCGGACGGCTCGCCGCCCGTGGAATTTGTGCGAGGAGTCAACAGCGGGATCACTCTGTGGGAAAAAAAAGAAGAGGACGGCATTGGCATTGGAAGCATCAACAATAAAGGCTATTTCACGATCCTGCTGTCCGACGCCGAATTGGCGGACCTCAAAAAGGGCAAGACGTGGCTGACCATAACCATCGGCAACTTCCTGGTCAAAGCCCGCAAGGACAACATGCGCTTTCCCGTCGAAATGCTGACAAAAGACAAGGAAAGGGCGCGGCCGATCAAGGTCACGGCACCGGTTTATTACTATGGCAGGATACTCTTCGAGGACGGATCGCCGCCGATTCTCGATCCGCCCCCGTGGCCCGGTGCTGAAATCCAGGTCGACATTCGGTATGGTGGCTTCACCGGTATTGACTCGCAAGGCTACTTCAAGGTGCCATTGACTAAAGAACGGTTCGAGAAACTGAGCGCCGAGCAATCCCAGAGGAACATTTACATCCCCGATCTCATCAGGAGAGGACGGTCGAGAGCGGAATTGACGTATCCGGCGAACTTGCTGTCTAGCGACAAGGCCAAAGCCGGCGTGGTAAAAATTCCCCGATCCAAGCTACCGAGGAAGGAATTGACGGCGGTGGAATCAAAAGTCGGAAAGCCAATCCCGGGATTCGACACCGTACGATTCGCAGCATTCAAAAAGGATCAGATCAAAGGCAAGTCGTTGCTGGTATGTTTCTGGGACATGGACCAGCGGTCGTCACGGCAGTGCATAAGAGTTCTGGAAGAGCAAAGGCAGATATGGCAGGACAAGAACGTTGTTGTGCTGGCCGTGCATTCCGGTGAGAAACGAGGAAAACAAGTCAAGGATTGGCTCAAAAAGAACGGACCTTCCCTGACGGTTGGAATGATCCAGGGAGATCCCTACAATACTCTGCTGGCCTGGGGAGCGAAGGGATTACCTTGGCTCATTCTTACCGATGAACAACACATCATCACAAACGCAGGATTCAGCCTGGATGATTTATCGCTCGTGAACTGACCCTTTCATATTTTAGGAATATAACGTTTAGTAGAATAAATAATAGCATCAAAAAAATAGAAAACAATTTTTTAGGAGATTGAATTATGAACGGTAAAAGAAACAAAGTAATGGCAATGGTAATGCTGCTGATGGTAAGTGCGGTATCTCTTGGCAGGATCAAATTAGTTGCGCTTCCCGAGCGGGCGGCGACGGTGATTCGCCTTGATAATCCGAGGGCTACATTGATAGAAGAAGAGCGCGTCCTGACGTTGCAAAAAGGGCTTAACAAGGTGGACTTTTCATGGAAGGCGGTCTTTATCGACGCCGACTCAATCCGGCTTCAGGTACTCGACCACACCGGGAACGTAACGCTTCTGAATGTAAGTTATCCGCCTAACGAAGCGGCTCTCGTCTGGGAAATCAGCAGCGATGGCGATTACGCCGAGAAGGTTCGAATCAGTTATCTGCTGAGTAATATCGACAGGCTGATAACTTATAAAGCGATAGCAGATAAGGGTGAGACGGCGGTTGATTTGAAAAGCTACTTAGTGCTTCGGAATTTCTCCGGTGAGGATTTCGATAAGGCGCGGGTGCTTCTGGATTACGGGG
>CAZWME010000053.1:0-13160 GCA_964634515.1 uncultured Pirellulales bacterium
TTGCAACTCGGGAAGGAGCCGATGCCGGATGTAGTTTCTTCTATATGTGCAATCGGCGTTCGTATGGTCCCGCCGCCATTTTAGATTCCGCTGCTGGAGATATTTAATGATTTCATTTCTATCGACACACAGCAAAGGGCTTACGAACTTGAATTCATTATTAAAAATACGCATCGGCCAAATACCCCCAAGTCCGCGAAGGCCTGTTCCTCTGCTCAGTCGCTGTAAGAGGGTTTCGGCATTGTCATTTTTTTGATGTGCGGTTGCTATTGTCCTGCAGTTGTTGGCTTTTGCAATCTCGATAAGATTATTAATCCGCAGTTGTCGGGCGGCCGTCTCGATCGACAGCTTTTTGCGAGCGCCAAACTCGCGTACATTCGCTCGCTTTGTTGTTACTGCAAGGTTCAGCCCGGCGGCCTGTGCGATGACAAAATCTTCATCCGAATCCGCCCGTGCTGCTCTCAACTGATGATTTATATGGGCACAGTGAAACTCAGAGTTGAAAACATTCTTACTGTGTAGTGCCGAGATTGCATGCAGAAGAGCCGTTGAATCTGCTCCGCCGGAAACCGCCAATAAAACTTTCTCCCCGGAGCTGAAAAGCTCACTTGTTTTTATAAAACAGGCCACTTTTTTTTCAAATTCCGACAACATCTCTTCTGGATTACCGCAGGGCGGGTTGCCTCTTACTCCATAAAAAAACGGGCCTGATATTAACCAGGCCCGAGCTGCTAATTATAAAGTCTTTACCTCAAACTTTTGTCAACATCAGTTATTTTCACCCTCTATTTTATACAACGCCCGTATTCGCTCTTTGGCATACTCTACCCATTTTCCGTGTTTTCCATACTTGCCTTCGGTCTTTAGAGCTTCGCGGTAAAGCTCCAGTGCTTCGGCATTGCGGTGCAGGCGTTTATCCAGAATACGCGCCGATCTGAACCTGGCGGGATGAGGTGTTTCGGGGTCCCATTGAAAAGCCCTTTTGAAGTAGATAAGTGCTATTGAGTAATCCTGAAAATATTCGTAAATTTCACCGGCGTTAAACGCAGCATCATCAATTTTGTCGCTGGTGGGATAATTCCTTATGAGCCGGTCGTATTTATCCAGCGCCTGGCGCAATTTGTCGTTATTTTTGCCGATAAGTAATACCCTGGCTTCATCTTCAAGCTCCAGAGCGTCCATATACAGGTCATCTGCTTCAGGGATCGATGTGCTCGCTCTCAAATTCGAATCGAGTATTTCGGCTTCAATGATATACTTATACTGCGGGATGGAATCCAGCGACATCAATTCCTCTTTTGCCCAATTAAGCTTCATATTATTGCCGGTCTTTGTATAATATCTTATCAGCAATTCCAGTCCCTGCTGATATGCCCGCCTATTGATTGCTATCTGCTCGACAATGTCGGTCTCGCCCGCCTGGGAGATGTTAATTGTGGCTGCCGTTGTACCTCGATCCGATATAAGCTGGCCTCTTCCGCTGTCAGCTTGCTGGCATCCGAGCGATACGCTCAATAAGACGATAATTACTACGCTAAGAACTATCCTTGCCATAATGGCCTCCTTTCAACCTTCAACCTAATTCAGTCCTTTATAACTGATAATATTATCATTCCCCCTGAAAAGGGGCAATTATCAATTATCAATTATCACTTAAAAGTGCTCTCGTCAAGGACAAAGACCTAAAAAATATTTAGCATTGTGTTTGTTTGAATCGGCCTTCATACCGGAATTGACCTTTTCGCCGAGTCAAACCCTCACAAACAACAATCTACCTCTTCGGCATCAGGGTTTCCAGGGCCTATAATTTGTTCTCCGCAGGCGACGGATACACCTGTCTTTATGGTTTTATGAATGAAACTCCTAACGCCCATGTGGTCAAAAAAAGCCCCTGCTTTCGTCTTTTTGGAATCCTGCGGAGGCATTAAGAAAGTATTTATTAACAGGCCCCGGAACGGTTATTATAGGCTGTAATTTAAAAACGAGGCCGATTTAAGCACTGAAAAAAGCAGTAAAAGACCATGAAAAGGTTTGACTTTTGGGGCCGATTCGAGTATAATAATATAATTAATAAAATCCCGATGGGGCCTGTGAGGAGGTCATCTGAACAATTATATTGTCGGAGGTTTTCTTTTAAGTTTAAGTTGAAACTTCTCGCCAATAAGCAGGGAGTCCCGTCGTAATGTGACCTGGAGAAAAGGAATATGAAGCCAAAGCGGTTGACTTTATCTGTTCTTACAATTCTTGTGACGGGTTGTGTTTTATTTTTACAGACCGGCTGTGAAGAAGAGGCAATGGAGCCGAGAACTCTCAATCCCGACTGGTTCAAGCAGCAGACCTGGGCGGCAATAAATCAACAGGCGTCACAACAGGCGTTCCAACAAGCGCCACAACGCATGGTCACAGCGGCGCCTGGAATTGTATTTGAAAAAGTAACCCATAATTTCGGTGACGTAGGCCCGGGAACAAACCATCTTTGCGAGTTCAGATTTACCAACACCGGAAATAGCGTTCTAAAAATAGGCGATGTTACTAAAACCTGCGGTTGTACGCCATTTTCATTGGATAAAACTGAATATGCACCGGGTGAAAGCGGTACGTTAAGAGTGAGATATTATGCGGAGCCGCCATACGGCAACACAAACAAACAGTTGTTTGTGCACAGCAACGACAGGCGAAATCCTAAGATTGCTCTGAATATAGAAGCCAGGATTGCGGCGAAGGTCGATTTCGAACCGAAGTCGATGCGTCTTTCACTTAAGCATCAAAATGGCGGCTGTCCTCAAATAACCCTTAGCAGCCTTGACAATCAGCCTTTTTCAATACGCAGTTTCAAATCGACCGCAAATTTTATAACCGCTGCCTATAATCCTTCGGCGATGGCTACGAGCTTTGTTCTTCAGCCGATGGTCGATATGGCCAAACTGGAACAAAATTTGAACGGGCGTATCGAAATTGAGCTGACTCATCCGGAGTGCAAGACTGTTGCTATCGGTGTTAACACGCTGCCAAGATTCAACGTAGCACCACGTCCGATTGTGGTGCGCGAGGCCCGGGCGCAAAATGCGGTAACAAAGAAAGTTCGGATACAAAACAACTATAAGGATGCCTTTGAGGTTGAATCAGCGCACTCCAAAAAAGGTATCGTACAGGTTGTGGGCAGGCAAAAGCTTAATGATGGTTATGAGCTTGATCTGAGGATCACACCCCCGGCCCAAAGAGGGCGGGCGAGCCTTTTCACGGATACAGTAGTTGTGAAGATAAAAGGCGGCGGGAATCTTGAAATCCCCTTTAACGGATTTTATCCAAGGCGAACTGCAATGTCCCGGGTACCTCTTAATAAAAACACGACTGCTAATACAAAAACAACTACGAAAAGCGCAAAGGACTGTAAAACTTGCGGTCCTAAAGTTTTTTAATACACCCTTGGGCCCGGCTACGGCTCAATTGACAGGCGACTTTGCTCTTGTTTATGCTTGAAAGCTAAGGAGTAAAAAGCCGTAATTATCTCTTTTGACTTTCCATATTCCTACCGACAGGCAAAGATCCCATACGGCAGCGAAAATTTCACCTGCATGGCGCATTTTCCGATGCTCAAATTTTTTAAAATTTTTTATTTTTTCTTTCGGCGGCGCTTGACAAAAGATGAATTTGTGTTATACTTGTAATAGTTGAAATAGTACATATATTAATGGTGAATTATGCAGATTCGTATAGACAATGCGTCAGACAGGCCCGTTTATCAGCAGATAATAGACCAGGTCAAGCGGGACATTGCCTTAGGCAGGATTATTAAAAATGAAAAGCTGCCCACCGTGAGGCAATTGGCCGGGCAGATTGCCATAAATCCCAACACGATAGCCAAGGCCTATCGGCAATTGGAGCAGCAGGGCATTATTGTTACCAAGGCCGGTGCCGGTGCTTTTGTGGCGAATCTTGATAGTAATTTGAGCAGGTCAGTCAGAAAAAAACTCATTTCTGAAGAACTTGAGCGGATAGCAGTAGATGCATATCATATGCAGATTGAAGGTCAAACGCTGTTGGAGTGGTTCAATAGCGCAGTAGCCAAATTCAATTTGCCTTGAAGGCAAGGAGTGACCGAATGGACCAGAACGTTATCAGAGTTGAAAATCTTGTCAAATACTTCGACGGGCGTTGCGTCCTGGACGGCATCAATCTACAAGTACCGCAAGGCTGCATCTACGGCCTGCTGGGGCGAAACGGCGCAGGCAAAACAACAATTATCAGGATTCTTCTGGGTCTGGAGCCGCCGACGCGGGGACAGACTTTTCTGCTGGATACCGAATCGAGCGAGCTTTCCGCGAAGCTGCACAGCCGAATCGGATACGTAGCGGAAGGTCACAACCTTATCCAGAACTATAGAGTCGGCAGGCTTATAAAACTATGCAAAGACCTTTCTATGAGCTGGAATGATAAATTTTTTGAGCAACTGATAGAAAAATTCCGCCTGCCCACCGACCGCAGGGTAAAGGAGCTTTCCATAGGTATGCGGGCACAACTGAATCTTGCCCTTGCTTTGGCGATAGATCCGGAGCTGCTTATCTTTGACGACCCGACATTAGGCCTGGATACCATCGCCCGGAGGCAGTTCCTTGAGATTGCCATCGACCTTATTCAGCGGCAGGGACGCACGATTTTATTCAGCTCTCACATACTCAGTGATGTCGAGCGAATTGCTGATAGGGTTGGAATATTTGCCGCCGGAAAGCTCGTAGTGGATTGTCCGCTGGAAGAGCTTAAGGAGCGGGTGAAAAAATTGCGCGTTATTTTCCCGGAATCCGCACCGCAAAATCTCTATCTGAAGGAGATTGTAAATCAACAAATCGACGGCCGTGAGATGGTAATTACTGTTGCGAACTGGAACGGACAGAAGCAGACCGTTCTGGATACTTTCAAACCCTCGAGCTGTACGGAGATTCCGATGAGTCTTGAGGACATATTCATAGAGTGCACCAGGCCCAATCCGGAGCTTATAGAAAGCTGATAGCAGGAGAAAAAGAAAATGTTTACACTTATAAAAAGGGAAATTCGAGACCACATCGTGTATTTCATAGTAGCGGCTGTTTTATCGGCAATTTTTATCTTCATCTCGATTTTTGTTATCAACCAGTATGAATCTTCTCGAAGAAGCAGCTACACGGGTGTAGATTCAGGAATGTTTACTGTAGGTGTTGGAGTGCCGACGGTTGCTATTGTCATAATCGGCTTTTGCGGCCTGGGTACTTCACAGATGTATTTAGACAGGACCAGAAAAATCTCCGCATTTTTATCGACATTAGCGGTCAGCAGGGACCGGATATTGCTTGCAAGGATTATTACAGGGATTTTAGTAATTCTGACTTTACTTGTGCCTTTGACTATTGCGGTCATGACTTTATTTCGTCTTTACGCTCCCCCTGTACTCTTTAATCCCGGTATGGTTTTTGAGATATTCACAGCGGCATTTCTAATGGCATTTGCCTGCTATTGCATCGGCTTACAAACAGGTTGGAACTCGGGCAAGATTGCCCCTACGTTAGGGGGGATAGCCTTGACCTGTATCTTTGTCCCATTGATTTTTGTAAAAGGATTTGGCCTGCATATCGTGGTAATACTTGTGCTGTTTATTATCGCTTCTCTAATACGCATCCGGCATACGTTTATGACAACGTCACTTTAGGAACATAACTATGAAGTCTCTAATCAACAATCCTGTCAAAGTTTTTGCCACGGGTTTTATTGTCCTGGTATTGCTGAGCCTGCCGCTGTTCTTTATTCGAAAAATATGTGAGGCGTCCCTCCTTGATGGGATGCTTCGTGAAGTCAAAAGTGTTTCTATAAATCCATCCGGTCTTGTACCGGACGAGTATGAAAATGACCCGAATGTTGCTATTCACTCCCAAGTGGACGCACGTATGCGTTTGGTATCCCCTTTATCGTCTGGAATTTTAGACTATTTTCGAGTGAGAATCCCGGGAGGTCGCCTCTCAAACGTTTATTTCTATGGGTCCGATGATGATTGTATGTATTTTGATAAAAAGTCCGGACTAATCGTTTGCCACTATCTTGACACACAAGTAATGCCCGACAAAAGGAGAATGAACAAATGGGTACAAATATTTGTCGGTCCAGAAGGGATTTCGGAGACACGAGATAAAGCTCTCGGTCGATTTATCGAGCCTATTATTGACCGTGGCGTGATTTATATGATACAGAGAGAATCGCGTGAGATAATAGTATATGACAAGAAGCTGAGGCGTTTTTTCAACATTGCTTTAAAAGAAGGAACTGTGACCAAAGGGCCTGAACTCGGCAAGGAAAGCCGGCATTACGAACCAATCCAGATAGGCAGATTGGGTAAAACAAGCTTTAGTATGAACTGGTCACCTCCTCAAATTAAGAAATCTGAAGATGATAAAAAAGAAGCGGGTTACATGAGCAATTTTAAGCCAGTCATTGCAAACGCTCACGGTCGTGAAGCCGGCCCGTATCTGCTTGTCCTTGACAAATCAGGTTTAATTTACCTGCTCGACAGAGAAAGCCTTAAATTTGTTCAATTTGATGGACACAACGTTGCAGGCCGATTGCCGACGCCGAAAACCTACTTTGGCTCAAGAGGCGGACTTACAAGGTCACAGGACTTGTTGGGTTATGAGGTTTGGCCACTGGCCTTGACAACACACTTTTTCGGAGATAATCCGGAATCTAAAAAAGTATTTTTTGGGGAGCCATTTATAGGACATACTAAACCTTCACCTTCAAAGATTGAGAGAAAGTATTTAGGAATGTTCGCAGCGAGTCTATCTCGTGATGGAACCAGCTTGGCGTTGACTGTGTTCGATGAAAAAGGAAGGGATATCAAAAGGGCTGAAAGCAATTTTACAAAACAAGAGGGGAATCGTACTTTATCTTATCGTTCCAGCAAAGCGGTGTTTTTCAGGCCGCCCTTCGCATCCACGTTTACCATCGTCAAATATCTTGTTGAGAACCTTCATCCGCCGGTTCTTTCTCTTGGTTCCTATTTCACAGCGTCAACTTTTGAAGCTGGCGCCGGACGCAGTGGATTGTTTTTGCTGCCCAATTCATTTATAGCGATGTGGGGTAGAGAACTGACGGGAAATTTTGTAGGAAAATTGCTTGGGGCCTTAGGCTGGATATTTCCTTCGATAATATTTTCGATATGGCTCGCGACGCGGGTAAGTAAAAATGCGGTTGTTGTCGGGCTTTCGGAAAATGCGCGATTTTATTGGATGATTGGAACACTTGCCTTTGGTTTGGCGGCCTATATTACATACAGACTGACGAGGCCGAAGATAACTTTAGTGACCTGTCAAAACTGCGGCAAGATGAGAAGGCCCGATATGGACAGGTGCCATCGCTGCAAAAGTGAATGGCTCGTTCCGGAACTTACACCGCCGGCCTGGCGGGTTCTCGACGGGACAGAACAGAAGGCGGAACAAACAGAAAGAGCTGATGAGGGATCAATAGCGGATGCGGAGGGTGCCACGACAGAATAGAAAAACCTGTTTCAAAGAGAAATTTTCTGTTACTTCCGGCACACCACCGGCCTTTTAATAAATGAGGGCCGTATTAATGAATGATGATGATAAATATATCCAGCAATTACTCTCCAGTGCTCGCTCGGGCAGCCGCAAAAGCATGGGGAAATTGGCTGTAGCAGTCCGGGAGCGGCTGTATCCATTCGTCTTTCGCACTACTTTGAATCACGATCTGACCGAGGATGTACTGCAGGAAACGCTGCTTACGGTAGTGCTTCAGGTTGCTTCGCTGCGAGAGTCTCAAAGGTTCTGGCCGTGGGTGTACCGTGTCGCCTGGAACAAGATTCAGGATAACCACAGGAGGAGCCGGCTTCGCTCCAGCGGGAAGACTTCACTGCTTCAGTGCCATGCAAGCGATGCGCGAGCGGGCAGCGACAGTATCCTGGATGCCCAGGTTCACGCCGAGAGCCTCCGGCAGGTCTCGGAGGTTTTAGAACAGCTCAGCGGTCAGCATAAAGATGTTATTCGCCTTCGTTATTACGAGCAGTTGCCGTATGACCGGATAGCTTCGATGACACGCACAACGCCTCAGATGGCCCGTGTTCGATTCCACCGTGCAAAAAAGTCCCTCAAAGCCCGCCTTCTCGCATGTTTAATGTAACGAAATAAAACACCTCTGTGTAAAATGAAACCGGAATAATTGTAGGCTCCTGTACTTCGTGATTAAACAGATTACACAAAAACAGATAAGGGGGGCATCTCACAATAAAAAATTTGGTTTTTGCTTAAAGGATGTTGGGATGATATACTATTATAAGGATTTCGCAGATTCGTACAAAGAGGAATTTTTCGATTTTTGGTATTAACAAAATACATCCGACAAACGACTAATACCATTGGAGCTTAAAAAATGGCCGACGAATATTCTGTTTCAACAAAAGTATATGAAACCGCCGAGCTTGGCATGCTGAGCATTCTCGATATGCTGAAATACTTTGAAAAGCGCGGTGCGATGCGGGTCTCGGATTTGCATATCAAGGTCGATGCTCCGCCTGCATATCGCATAGACGGTGACCTGGTAAAACTCAAAGGCCCAAAAATAACGCCCAAGATGGCCAAGCAGCTTCTATATCCGCTTTTAAGTAACGAAAATCTGCGTAAACTCCGCCAAAGTTACAGTATTGACTGCTCATATCGACTCGGCTCACTGCAGTTTCGAATCAACATCTTCAGGGAAAACGACGGCCTGGCCGGGGCAATCCGGGCCTTGTCACTGGATATACCGCCGGTTGAGGACATCGGCTTTCCAAATGACGTCTGGAAAGACATTATCACTCGGCGGCACGGTCTTGTTCTTATGACCGGTATCACAGGCGCAGGCAAATCCACAACAATCGCTTCAATAATACACCGAATCAGCGAAAAAAGTGCCTGCCGGATTATGTCCGTCGAGGACCCAATCGAGTATATCTTTCCTCAGAAATACTCAATCACCTCCCAGCGTGAACTCGGAAGGGACGTCGAATCATTTGGCGAGGGCCTGAAAGAAATGCTGCGTCAGGACCCCGATATAATATTCGTCGGTGAGATGCGCGACGCCGAGACGATATCTATGACCCTTATGGCCGCTGAGACGGGACACCTTGTTTTTTCCACACTGCATACCAGAGATGCGACCGGCACTATAACAAGAATATTGGACTACTTCCCTTCCGGCAGACAGTCCGAGGTGCGCAACCAGATGTCGCTTGGGCTTGCATATATTATATGTCAGAAGCTTGTGCCCAAAAAGGACGGAACCGGAAGACTCGTAGCGATGGAAATTCTCAACAACAACTACGCCTGCGCCAATCTTATACGAACGGGCAAAATCGAGCAGATTTATTCACAACTGCAGACAAAGACCCGGAACAGACCCGACGAAAAAATGATGACGTTGGAACGGCATCTTGCAACGCTCGTGAAAGCAGACAAGATTGACCTGCTGGAGGCGAAAAAATGGGCCAATGATCTCAAATGCTTTACTGATGCCATGCAGCGTGTTTAAATTTGTCGGGCATTTTTTTTCGATGCGCATCGGATGAAAAATATAACGCGATAAGATTCAGATGACAATCCAGTTTTTTTGCCCCAGTTGCAATGATATAATCGGTTTTCCCGATAAGCACGCCGGAAGACGCGCAAGATGTACAAACTGCGGGCAGCTTTTTATAATCCCTTCCGAAAATTACAAGAAGCCGAAGAAAGTCGAGCTGCCTGAAGAAAAGGGTGATCCGCTTCCGGGTTTTTACCGCGCTGTGTTCGTTGATAACTGGAAGCTGTTTTTCGACTCTGAAAATGTTACTTCGCTGGCCTTT
This sequence comes from uncultured Pirellulales bacterium, assembly GCA_964634515.1. Lineage (GTDB taxonomy): Bacteria > Planctomycetota > Phycisphaerae > Sedimentisphaerales > Anaerobacaceae > NIOZ-UU13. The sequence goes on from CAZWME010000053.1 coordinate 9,857, forward strand.
GTGATTGCCGTGGTATGCTTCAAGTTCTTTACGTACGGTTCGTGCTGTTGCGGCCATGTAACGCACTTTGCTGTATGGGGCTGGCTGTTCGGCTTTTATCTCAATATTATTTACGAGACAGCTTTCGAGATAGATAAGCTGCCCGAAATCAACCTCGGAACAAGCATTACCTTTTTGTGGTATATCGTTAAGCCGCTTTTTCTTTTTTCAATTACTATGGCGGTGGTCCAGTTACCGTGCATCATCAGGTACATAATGCTCAAAGAACAGGGCTTGTCTTTCAATGATATTCTGCATTCCGAATTTGGTTTGCTGCATGCTCTTTTTATCTTTGGTTTGTTCCTGTTCCCGATAGCAATATTAACTACATCCATCGGCCAGACTTTTACGATGTTCAGGCCCGATTATCTTCTTGGTCCTGTATTCAAGGCTTTTGTCCCTTATGCTGTAACAGTGGTTTTACTTATCGCTGCTGCGTTTCTTGAAATGCGAACAACTCAATTTACCGGTGCGGGCTTACTAACAACGGCAGGCCATCTGGCGATGAACTTTTCCGTTCAGGTTATTGCTATATTTGCGATGCGCTCGATAGGACTGTTCCACCGGCACTATACCTGCTACTTCGCGTGGTAGAATCTATCAGCCTGGTCTTTACAAGTCCGCTAAAGGCGAAAGCGGCAATATAAAAACCAAATCCTTCAATATCCTTTTCTTCTTCCTCATTTTATTGGGAGGGTGTTTTTACTCGATGAGTCTTTTAAGCAGCCGTTCGAGAAGCTCCATCGGCAGGCCCATCACATTTGTCAGGCTGCCTTCGATTCTTTCGATAAATTCATCGCCGTTTTCCTGTATGGCATAAGCGCCCGCCTTGTCGCGCCAGGAGCCGCTTTTAATGTGTCCGTCAATCTGCTCAGGAGCCAGTTTTTTCGGGTAAACATTTGTTGTATCGCTTTCATTTAATTCGATGCCGTCGCGTAATCTGACAATTGCGATACCGGTAATAACTTTATGGGGCTTGCTGAAGAGCTTTTTGGTAATCTGCTCAGCATCCGTCTGGTCGGCCGGCTTGCCGATAATTTCCCCCTCGAAATCCGCGATGGTATCTGCTGCGATGACCAGGCAGTCGGGATGATATTCGGCGATATTTTTCGTCTTGGCCAGGGCCAGTTGTTTGGCATATTCACACGGCTCAACGTCCTTGGTGGAAAAAGCCGACTCGTCGATATCGGGCCGGATAACCATAAATTTATAGCCGGCTTCGGTTAATAACTGTTTTCGCCGGGGTGAAGCCGATGCGAGAATAAAAGAATATTGGGATTGTTTGGACATAAATAATTTGCTGTTCAGTATTGGGTGTTGACCCCTAAGGGATTAATTATTTGCCTGCAGAAGGCAAGGTACTCTTTCTCGATTTGCTCAAAATTATTACCGACATAATCTTCAAATAATTCCCGGCCGACGATTCGATTCCAAAGGACGGTCTTCGGGACGTTTCTGTCTGTTGCTATTTTCTTGTTAACCTCGTCGAGTGCCCAATCTCCTGTTAGGCCGTCGAGGAGCAACCGGTGATAGACACCCCGCCATCTTCCGTAACCCGCTTCCTGTAAAAATCGCACTAATGCGTATGACTGGCTGTAAAAGGCCGTAACAGCTTTGGTCTGGTCAGTGGCAAGCACATCACCGGGATTCATTGCTATTAGTTCTTTCAGTGGTATCATTTTGTTTTTAGCAAGTGTTCTTTTAAGCCCATCCAGTCGATAAATGTTCTCGGCCGGCTCAAAGTAAAACAGCCCGCCATCACTTCCGTGCGTTTCGAACAGCATTGCCACGCCTTCATCAAGCCAGCTCGGCAGGCGAAACTTAAAGTATCTACCGTTAAACTGGTGCCATCCTTCGTGCCCCAGAGCTGAAACAGTCCGCTCCAGGCCGATATCATATACCACACAGACACCTTTATGATAATACGCCCCGGCCTTTATTTTGCAAAACATTTCCGCCTGCTCACCGGCGAAGCTCTTCGTGAAATTCTCCCACTGGCTGCGCTGGGCAAAAAGATAAATAGTAAATTTGGATTTTGTTGTGACGGATTCGGGCAACTGACTATTATAGGCCCGATAGGCCGACTCAATAAAACTGCTGATACCTCTAAGCACAAACGGGTCCAGAAGCGTTGTGAAAATCTCATAGTGGGTGGAAGTCAATTTCAGCCCCGGCCCATATCTATTATTCCAAACCTCGACGGATTTCAGGTCGGGCAGAGCCTGACTCTGCAAATACGCCGCCATCCAAGCACCGGTATCGAGCTGCTGAATATTATTAATACCATTATTCTCGATTTTGTCGGTTCCGGAACATCCGGCCAGACTAAAAAAGACTATGAAAATCAGCGAGAGCTTCCTCACTCCAAACCTTCCTCCGAAGACAGGCAACTTTATTTCGACCGGTAATTGACTGCATTGCCGGGATAGAGCTAAATCTAAGAAACATACTTACAAAACCCCGAACTCCATATTATTATTGTTAACATCGGCTGCAAATGATATTAAATCCATTATATTTTGTCCAGCTTGGCGTCATTTTTCGTCTAAATTTGTGACGGGTCCGATAAGGCGAATACGAAACCTTCGGTAATTGGGTGATGACAAGAGTCGCTGGAAAAACGAATGAAAAAGTCAAAAGCAATTGCAATTATACGATGGATTTGGTAGTCTAATCGTGCTTGGAGGCTTAGTTGTGTTTATTCCCGGTGTTTAGGGGAAATCCGGATTATTGTTCAAGATGGAGGCCTAAGATGAAAAGCAGGTTGGTGATAATCCTTGCGTTAATAATTCTATGTATCTGTTTGCCGTTTATGAACGGCTGCGCCAACAATGCCCAGTCGGGTGCCGCTATTGGCGGGGCCGGCGGTGTATTGATAGGAGCTATCGCGGGCGGGGGCTCAGGAGCGATTGTTGGAGGGCTAATAGGAGCAGGCGGCGGCTATGTAGTGGGCAACGAAATGGACAAGTAACCAAAGCGGCGAGCTATATATCTTTGAAATCCGCCCCGAATACATCGGCTGTGAACAGATAGACTTCTGTCTCCGGATCTTTCCAGGCGTCGGGCGCAAGGCCCGCTTTGTGAGAGCAGCAATACGAAAGAAATTCCTCTTTGCTCCAGCCAGTCTCAGTGGCAACCTGAGGAAGGAAGCAGCCTGAAGCACGTCCTTTCTTGATATAGATGCCGTCAATTCCGAGCTGCAGACTTAACGGTTCGCTTGTCTTCTGCAATGGCGAGAGAACCGATATCTCTATATCCAATTTGT
>CAZWME010000054.1:0-13135 GCA_964634515.1 uncultured Pirellulales bacterium
GCAAAGGCATACCATGGTCCGACAGAAACATTGTCAAAGTATTTTCTTCCAAGCCCGATTCGTGAAGTGCACTAAGAACAGCTCCAACCGTGTCGTCACAGCGGCGGACCGAGCTATAGTATTGTGCTATTTCCTTTCGAACATCCGGTATATCTGGTAGAAAGCCCGGAACATTGATTTCATCTTTTTGATATACCCTTGAAGGCGGCGTAATGTCTTTGAGGTTTTGTTTAAATTTATTTTTTTCCTGTAAGCTTCCGTGAAAAGGGCGATGTGGGTCGTGTGAATTGGCCATCAGGAAAAACGGCCGGTCGTTGTGTGCTGCCTGTTGGAAGAAGTCTTTGGCAAATTTGTAATAGAGTTTCGGATCACGACCTTGGCCTAATTCTCCCATATCCCTGGCCATGTCCCATTTGAATTTTTCAATAGGTGCCAGGTGTTTGACCTTGCCGAGAATGCCGTTGAGATAGCCGCTTTTATGTAGTTCTTCCTGTAGCGTTGTTACGCTTGTATTAATAGGCTGAAAGCCCTCGGCTCCGTTGCGATGTGGATAGCGACCAGTCATCAACACGGAACGGCATGGTTGGCAGACTGCTATTGTAATATGAGAATGAGCAAAACGAATACCCTCGGAAGCTAAGCGGTCGATATTGGGTGTAATATCAGGTGTCTTTCCGCCGAAACAGCCCGACGAATCCCAGTTCATATCATCGACAGTTATCAATAAAATATTTGGACGTTTTTTCTTTTTGCCGTCTGCAAATATCGGCGCCTGCCTGCAAGCCAGCAGCGCAGCTCCCATCCCCATTGTCCTTAAGAACTGACGGCGTGAGGTTACTTTTGTAATCATTTTTTTCCTTTTCAAATATTTATTGTCGTGCGTGAGCTATTGTACCAGCCTCGGCTGATTTTTTCTCCCGAAGCACTTCCACACCGCAAAGAAAGGGCAAACTGTTTTTCGACGAGAGGTTCTTATCCTGCGGCAGCAGTTCAATTACCAGGTTGTCCCTCACCGCAATACCACGGAACTGTCGCACAAGAGCTTTGCCATTTCCTCCTGCTTGCCTGGCTATGTCGAAGTTATCGAGAACCATCTTGCTCTGCAACTTAATGTCGAAGATGCGTTTTCCCGCCTGCTCATTATCGAAATCCGCGAAATATAGTCTGACCGTATATTCAGCAGGCTCATCTGATTCGGATAAAAGCGGTACAACGCAGCGTTTAAGCCCACGTGCACAGGAAGCGAACAACCATGGAATATCGGTTCCACTCATAGCATCAGCTTTTTTGTTTTCTCGTAGATACTCCGGCTCTTTGATAAAGTTCATTCCCAGTCTGAATGAGAAGCCCATTGCTGCGCGGTCCCTTGGCAGTCCGGGTCGCGGGTAGCCTAACCATAACGTACCGTTTGTATCGCGCATGTCGCCGGGTGCGCCGAGGTTAATCGCCATGTGTTGAACAGGTGTATTGGTTCCGCCATTGCTGTAAATGCTCCATCTCTCGTGGTCCGGGCGCGGCTCCAGCGCAATGGAGCAGACTATGGGATAAAGGCAAATGCAGCCGGCACTGGCTTCAGGTGCCAGAACAAGGCCGTCGGCGGGAATTGCGTTAATCCAGCATCCGAGTCGATGACCGGAGAAATGACGTACACCGCTGTCGTTTTGCAGGTCATAGTAGCTCGTATAACCCGAACGCATCAAAAGCATTTGTTGACATGCGGAAATCGCCCCGCAGTGGTGTCCCGGGCGAAGGAACTGCCACGTTGTCTCTTTGCCGGTCAGTGGATGATTGCGTGTCTTTTGTCGGCCGGTCCTGAGGTCAAACGCCCAGGGTTCGGCCAGAACCATATCGCCGATTATGAGCGGACGATGGCGATAGTTGGCGTCTTTGGCCCAGAGCACATCACCATTTTTGCCTGAGAGGGCCACCAGTCGGCGTCGGGAGAATTCACCTGAAATGAACTGCCTCCAATAATGGCCGTTTGCGTTGGCCCCGCACAGGACCAAAACGCCGTCACGATACATTGCCGTCAGTTCACCGCCGCCTATTCCAATATTGCTGCAGTCGGTGACATCGACAGCCCTTTCCCAGAGTTTGCCGCCCGTATGAGCATCCAGCGCGACGGCAAGTCGCACGTCCAGCTTCTTTTGCGCTGCTTCTGCTTTTTTGGCCTCGTCGCTGCTGAGAATCATCAGGTGAGATTTGTTCTGTTCCAGTAACTGCTGTCGCTGTTGCGGTGTCAGCGAGCTGTCAATGAAAAACAACCACCCATCCCCGACGGCGACAGTCAGGTTAACTATATTTTTGCCTCCGTATTGCCAAAGTGTTTCACCACTTTGCGTATCAATTGCAAAAATAGAATCCGAGACACCTGTTTGTTTCATAGTGCTGCCATAAAGGACGCCGTCAACATAGGCGAGATATCCCCACCTGTTTGAACCGCTTTCTGATGCAGGCATATTGTAGCTCTGGCGAGTCTGTCCTGTTTCTCCGTCAAGCCGAAGGCATTTATCTCCGACAGCAACGAAAAAACTATCTTCACTTGCAGCTAAGTTGCCGCACTCGCTTCTTTTCAATCGCGTGCGCATCGCGCCGGGTATATCACGCTTCCACAGCAGAACACCATTGTAGGAATCATAGGTCATTACCACGTTTTCACCCTGCACGAATAACTTGCCATTGACTGCAAGAGGCGCTGCAGCAGCGTTGTGGCGATTAACCATTGGCGCAGGGCCCGGTTCGCCAAACCACAGTAAACCTAATGAACCGGCTACGATTCTCTCGTTACTGCAGGCCGAGTTACCCGGTTCGGCATACTGATGTGTCCATTTGCCCGCTCCGGGCAGTGCTCTGCGTTTGAGAGTTGCCCAAAGGCCGTTGGTTTGGCTGATTCGGCATTTCCCTAATTCCATTCGCCCCAGCCACTGGTTGAGCTGCCGGGAGGAGACGGAACGTGCTTTTCCTGATGTGTTGGCCGGAACGCCAAGACAAACAGCCCCGCCGCACGGCTTTAGATGTCGCAAAAGCTCCTCCGGATTACCGGGTATCTTGCCGGTCAGCAGCAGACTGTCGGATACAATCAGATTGGCAAAGTAATTCGAGTACGGCAGTTTAGAAAGATTACCCTCATCTATGGTTACCCGCTGGCCGTACAGACCTGCTGCATCCAGGGCCAATATTGCAGCAGCGGCTTTTTCCGAGTCAGGTTCGATGCCGATAATGGTCAGGTCTGTTCGCCTGGCTAATTCCCAGGCCAGACGGCCATGCTCGGCGCCGACCACAAGGCAATAGCCTTTTGTAATGCCGGTCTCCATAACTATTGCTTCGGCGGCCGCTTCATACATTGCAGTCTGTTCGTCCCGAGGATAAGGATTCGTTGCCTGCCTGATGTGCGGGCTGGGCATCGGAGTGTTCGATTTGGCCGCTTGCCTGGCAGCAAAGCAATAGATTTTACCCGTGTCGGTGCTGACGTAGAGCCGGCCGTTGGCGACGGCCAATCCCCTCGCCTTGCCGTCGACTTTTGCTTCCCAGGTGACTTTGCCGTTGTCTCTGCTGAAGGCATTGACCTGGTCTTGCCCACCGGCAAGTACAAGGTTGTCGGTAATTATCAATTCCGCATCACACTCACTTGGTACACGCCATCTGACAGTCGGCCCGATTTTCTCACTTCTGTGCCGCCTTAGTTCTTCTTCTGCAGTTTTTAATTGTTGCTGTTGTTTTTTTCGTTCCTCGCCCTTTGCACTCCTGAGACTGCTTCGCAGTGACTTTATCCTGTACTCTAACGAATTACGACGTCTGCTCGCCTGGGCGTAATTAGTTCTGTCCATAGCCATTAATTGGCGTCCGGTTGCCATGTAGGCCATATTACCTGTCACCGTGAGCCTTCGCCCCGGAAACCAGCCAAAACCCACTCTACCGGTGTTCTGGTTGAGGGCTAAAAGGTGTTTCTGCGTTCCTGTGTAAATTTGCTCATCCGCGAGCAGTGCGTATGTACCTCCAATGGCGCCTCCGGCTTGTTCGCCCCTCCAGCCATAGCTACTCTTGAAAACCTCGCGGCCGGTCGCACGATCAAAGCCGACCGGCAGGGCCTTGCCGCATGGTACAAAGAGACGATTGCTGCTGGCCAAAAGATATCCCTGAGGCGTGAACTCTTTTCGATATGCTTCCTGTTCGCTGATGCTGTCATTTTCCCAGATAACGGTACCGTCGTCTGCCTTAACAGCGCATAGATAAACGTTTTCATGCGGGAATATACCGGCACCGAAATAAGCAATGTCCGAATCAACAAGTATTCCGGTACGGACAGGCCAGCGGGAAATCATTTTACCGCTGCCCAGAAGTTTTTCGTCGTTTGGTCCGCCTCGAACTTTCCAGATTAGTTTCCCGTTGTTTGCGTTTAAGCAATACGCAAAGCCGTCGTCGGAGCCGACAAAAACCCGGCCTTTCCAGACCACCGGTGCCAGACGCACAGGCCCGCCTGTGAAAAATGACCAGCGTTCATTACCGGTAACGGCATCAAGAGCATAGACTTTATTGTCGGATGAAGACCCGAAATATACCATCCGCCCAACGACAGCCACCTGAAAAGCATCGTCAAAAATAACTCGATGGCGCAGCTCGAAACCCTCCCTCGGGCGATTGGCCGGTGCGGGCCAGGCAGGGCGGGGCCGGTGTACTGGTGTATAAATCCATTGCAGTTTCAGCGGACCGGTCAACGATTCGGATGTGCAGCCCGTGCGTGCATTGTCATAACGGTAGGTGGGCCAGTCCGCCGCGCTCACTGATACACCAATAAGAAACAGACAAATAAAAATACTTAAGAGAAAGGATTTTAGGCTTGTCATAATAAGTACTCCTGAATCTATGCTTTGTAAAAAACCGTTACCCGATGACACCACTTACTGTCACTGAGAGTCTCAATATATAGCAGATGCCTGATGGCTGATTATAGCCGATTTAATGATGGTTGCAAAGGATAAGACCGACATTCTTCTTTTCATCATCACTTCATCTACCTTCGGCAGAGTCGATCACTTTTTGATGTCTATCGTGATTCGCATCTGATTCCATTTGTAATTGACTGTATGGGAACGCCCATCCTTATTTTTCATGGCATCCGACCAAATCAACACCATCTCTTTACCGCCTTTACTAATCCACTTTGGCGATAGTTTGGGCTGATAGGTTCGATTGTCAGGGTGATCCACTGTCCAGTACCCTGTGTAGAAAAACTGTTGCCACGGGCCGTAAGGATTCTTCGAGTACCAGAATCCGAGGCTGCCTGTGCGAGTATGCATCCATCTGTCGTAATAATCCTTGTCTGAAGAGGTCATTCCACGGCCGGCGTATGTTCCACCATTAACCATAATATAAAGTCCAAGGCCTTCGTTCCATACTACCGAAGGAAGCCATGAATACCATCCAAAGTAGTTGCCGTCATGGTTCTTTTCAGGATAGATATGTACATATCCTCGCTTGCGGATATCCGAAGTCCAGACTGGCTGAGAGTTATTATGCCTCACAAAAAATTCCCAATTGCTTCGAACGCCAAGCTTGTCTTTCGGGACACGGGCCAGGAGTAGTTTATGAGCATAAGCGCCCTCCGGTGAGTAGATGTAGAGGTAGTCGTCTTTCGCTGCTGAGTTGTCCTTTCCATTTTTGACAAAGTCAACGAAAGAAAAAGGATAGGCTTTTTGCTTTTGATGAGAAAGTCCGAATTCTTCGAGGAAAAACATTTCATTGGAATTTACTTCATTACGGGCTTTATCTCGTGGGCTGATTTTCCGCTCATTTCCGTGGCGATTCACTCTGTACCAGGTATCGCCGTTATCTTTGGATTTCAGCAATTTGATACCCAGGAATGGACCCGACCAGCTATCGCCGGGCGTCTTCGATACTACAGAGTACAAGACGCCATCCACACATACAATTCCATATCCGAACCAGCTTCCGGTTTTACCTTTAAATTCAGGATAATTGGGGATATCTTCTCTCGAGAAGCTGTCTGGGCCTCCAATAATTCGATACAAGTGATTATGATAACCGTTCTTGCCTGTCAACCAGTTTCCGTCATCCATCGATGTGACTTGTGAGTTGTCTGCCGTCCACGTTATGCACCAATTATCGCCGTTACCGTTAGATCGATATAGCGTGTCTTTGTGAAAAGTGACACCGGTGGGAACACGCTTATGCGCAACCCCGGCGGGTGCATTTCTGCTGCCGGTCAGAGATAAGATTGCCAAAGCCACAATATGCAGTTGATAATATCTCATTTCTTTTCTCTTTCATTCAATCCGGGATTTCGCATTCATACCCACTCAGCAACACCACTGAGGCTCATTTCCTTTGTGTCTGACGACTTCCTCCTATATGACATAATAATGAGCGTAAGCGATGTAATTATAATCCGTTTTTACCACCAATGGTAGGGGGGTGATACTCGTACCTGCATCTCACTGAACGGCCGCCATTCGTTATGTCCGTCAAGAAAGATGATATTAGCACCGGCCGGTTTGGCTCCACGCCTCAAATGGTTGGTACGGTCGGGAATTTGCCAATTAGACCATGACCCGCCGTGGACCTCGGTAAATGTAGCCGTCTCGGGGTCGGAAGTGCTGCTGAGGGTCGCGTCGGTAACCAGCTCGGTTGATGCCGCCTGCTTATGTGTTAGGGTTGTCACCCAGTCCTTCGTAGGCGTCCCCTCCGGGTGATATGACCTCCCGTTAACGGTATCCATCATCCAGAAATAGCCGGTGACCCTGAATTGGCCGCCTCGGTTGGTTTCCGGTTCCGGTACTTCATTGATTGCGGTCCCAAACGGAAGACTTTGGGAAAACTGCCAGAGGATTGCCATGTCCGGTGTTTTCAATGGATCGGAGGGGCAATAAAAGGTCTTTCTATCGCCGCCGGTTGCGATAATATAGTCGGTAGTGCTGTAAGCAATGTCCCACATCCAGTTTCCGCTTTCATTGAGTGGAAACCGGTTGTCATTCTCGTTGCCATACAAATGCAAACTGATACCGATTTGTTTGAGGTTATTTGAGCAGCTTATTTTCTTCGCTTGTTCCCTCGCCATTTGCAGCGCAGGCATCAATATCGCCATCAAAAGGGCGATGACAGCTATTACCACAAGTAGTTCTATTAAGGTAAATCCTCTTTGTAAATTATTCATTGTGGTTCTGTCCTTTCCGTATCGGTGGACCTGCACAATAACATCAAAATGTCCATCCTTGTCGATACGGCGGATTGATATAGTGATTCGCCTCGTCACAGTTGGTAAATCGCATGTTCTTACTGTCCCATTTCAGCTTACGTCCCAACATCTGAGTCGCAATAATTCCCAGCCGGGCCAACTCAGTCAAAGGCCCGCCGTAATCGAAATTCGAACCGGCCGGCCTGTTGTTCTTAACAGCCTCCAGCCAGTCCTGATGATGTCCCTTTACACGTGGGATTGTCTGCTCAGGCAGTTGGTACGCCTTCATCTTTGCCTCCGGGATAAGCCTTGCACCATTGGCACCGTGTGAGCCGTACATAATCTTGCCCTTATCACCGATTACTATTGCTCCGGTTCTGGGCAATTTTCGTTCTTCTTCCAGTTCCTTCGGACGCGGCAGGATTTCTACACCATCATGCCAGACGAGTTTAACCGGACCTCGTTTGTCGTTTGCCGGGAACTTGAATGTTATAATAGAGCCTGCGGGAAACGTATCGGCATGCTTTTTCGGATCATAATCTTTGGCTTCGGCCTGGATAGTTTTCGGTGCTCCCAGATCCAGCGCCCAGAATACAGGATCAACAACGTGACACACCCAGTCACCAATTGTTCCGGAACCGAACGGCATCCAGCCTCGCCATCTGCCGGGAAGATACATCGGATTATATTGCCGATACTTGGCCGGCCCGAGCCACAAATCCCAATCCAGTTCGGGTGGAACTTCGTGCTTTTCACTACGCTTGTTAAACTGGTTTATTTTGCAGTGGTTCGCCCCGCATGCAGCGTGGATTGTATGGACATTACCGATTGCCCCATCCCAAATCCACTCACAGAATAAACGAATATGATCAAAGGAATGTCCCTGATTGCCTAATTGTGTGATTACTTTATGCTTGCGGGCGGCTTTGACCAGCTCGCGAATCTCATAGATAGAATGAGCTAATGGTTTTTCGCAATAAAGATGTTTTCCTCTTCTGATTGCTTCCATACATGTCACAGCATGTGTATGGTCCGGCGTGGATACCACCACTGCATCAATCTGGTTATCCATTTCATCCAGCATCCTGCGAAAATCTGTGTAATGTTTGACGCTGGGATAATTATCGAATGCCTGGCTGCCCTGTTTCTTATCTACGTCGCACAATGCAACTATATTTTCCCCCTTGACACCGTTTAGATTGGCTCTGCCTCGCCCGCCAATACCGATACATGCTATATTGAGCTTGTCACTCGCAGCGGCGTAGGCCCTGCCGCCGAGAACGTTCCGGGGTACGATAGTATATGCCGCCGCTGCTAAAGCGCCGTTCATAAAATCACGGCGGGAAATCTTCGTCTTTTGCTGTTTTGTTTTTTTCGCTGATTTAATGCTGCTCATAAATGTCCTCCAGGATAACCTAAGCTTCTTAACCAGGTATGCTTTATTCAGTTATGTTGCTGAGTTTACATTCTATTATATTAATCAAATAACGGAGAAAATGCAATTCTTTCCTGTATTTTGCGCCGCGATAAACGGCAAAAGACATATTCAAATACTTAGCTATTTTTAGGAAAATGTGGCGAATACAGTAAGCGTTTCTTTCGTATGGCAAGTTTGCCGTCGCAGACAAACTGTTCACCTCGCTCGGAAAGATGTTCTAACATACGCTGCTGCCATTTTAGTAAGGTGCTTTTATGAGACGGTTCTTCCGCCAGGTCATTCAGCTCGCCCGGATCTTTTCTCAAATCGAAGAGTTGTTCCCTGCCGTCGTAAGCGTAGTAAATATACTTGAACCTGCCGTCGGTCAGTGCGTTCCAGTGGTCTTTGTTGTAACACATCGAATGTTCCAGGTCGATGAACTTACGCCAGTTTTTCGTATTTCCACGAACCAGCTCGAGCATGCTCTTTCCGTCAAGATGATTCGGAACAGGTGCTCCTGCCACATCGAGAAATGTAGGCAGTACGTCCCGAAGCTCCACCGGTTGAGTTAACTTTTTACCTCGCTGATGGTTCATCCCCATTTTCCTGGGCCAGCGCAGCAGCATGGCAATCCCCGCGGAAGCTTCATAGGCGTAAGTCTTCCGCCAAAGATGATGGTCGCCGAGCATATCGCCATGGTCGGATAAAAATATGATAAGGGTATTATCATACATGTCACGTTTTTTCAGAGTTTCGAGGATTCGACCAATCTGCTCGTCAATAAATGTAATCGAAGCGTAGTAACCCCGACGGGATTTTTTTGCCTGCCGGATACCTAAGTCACCATGCCAGAGGCTCGTATTTGGCGGGTCTTTGTGCTCGGCATACATTTCGGCCCAGTCACCAACGTAAGGGTTTGGCATTTCATCTTCGCTGTACATATCCATAAATCGCTGCGGCGGATCATAAGGGCTGTGCGGACGGGCGAAGGAAACTTTCAGCAGAAATGGCTTTGAACGATTGTATTTTTCGATGAAATCAACGGCTCTGTCCCCCGTCCACTTCGTCGGATGCAGGTGTTCCGGCAGGGCGTATGTTTTGGCTCTGTAGTCGTTCCAGCCAATGCCGGTTGCGTCCGGATTAAGCCCGGGCGCCTGCTGTTTGAACCAAAGGCGATAATCACTGGTAAATCCCGGTGTTTCGGACCTGCCGGACTCATCAAGCAGTATGCCGTGGTAGCCGCGAAGTTTCCTTTGCGGATACCAGTGCATCTTGCCGATACCGAACAAATAGTAGCATGCATCGCGAATGGCCTGGGGCAATTCGAATGGATACTTCTCTGCAACCCGTCCGTAGCCGATCATGCCGTGGTGCCATGGTGACAATCCCGTGAGAAGTGCACTGCGGGCCGGTGTACAGCTCGGTGTTGAGCTGTACGCATTCGGGAAAAGGACTCCGTCGGCTGCGATGGAATCTAAATGAGGCGTTTTAATGATTTTATTACCGGCGCACCCCAGGCAATCGCCCCGTTGCTGGTCGGTCATAAGATACAGGATATTGAGTTGTTGTTTTCTCTTTGAAGCGGCAAAGCTTGTATTGGCAATAAGATTAATACCTGTCGAGGCCAGGGCCGTACTTTTGAGAAAATCCCTGCGTGTTATTTCAAATGAGTGACACTGATTCATATCGACCTCCTGATTTGGTTGTGATTTCAATACCTGTATTGCGTTTTCAGCCGGTAGTATCAACTTAAAATTATAAAGCTAATATGTTTTTTGTTCAAGCTGATATTGTCGATAATCCAAAGTACTTGTAATAGTATCAGATAAAGTTATAATGCACCCTTAACTAAAAGCGGGACAGACTCCGCAATAAGCAATCACCGAAAATAACGAGAAGGAGAAATAAGAATGAATAAACAAGTTAGCATTATGCCTTGTCTGGATATGCGGAATGGCCGGGTGGTTAAAGGCGTTCATTTTGTGGATATTCGAGATGCCGGCGATCCAGTCGAATGTGCAAAGGCCTATTGTCAGGCCGGAGCCGATGAACTTGCTCTTCTGGACATTACGGCTACTGTCGAGAGTCGGGACACCATGCTTGATGTTGTCGGTAGGGTTGCTGAAGTTACGACAATTCCTTTTACTGTTGGAGGCGGTATTCGTGATGTTGCTTCTGCGGCGGCGGTTATAGAGGCCGGTGCTGATAAGGTATCCACAAGTAGTGCAGCCTTTCGCAAACCTGAAGTTATTGCGGAGATGGTTAGCGAACTTGGCGCCGATAAAGTGACCGTTGCTATAGATGTGGACCAGAACGAATCATTACCGTCCGGCTATGAAGTTTATATCGATGGTGGTCGAACTGCCACTGGGGCCGATGCTATCGAATGGGCTAAGAAAGTTGATGGTTTCGGAGTCTCGGTAATATTACCGACCAGTAAAGCAGGGGACGGCGCCAAAACTGGTTTTGACCTTCCTGTCATCAAAGCGATGGCCAGTGCCTGTTCGGCCACAATCGTGGCCTCAGGTGGAGCCGGAAAAATGGAACATTTCTACGATGCGGTCGAAGCTGGAGCGACAGTTCTTCTTGCAGCTTCGGTATTTCATTTCAATATGATCGATATAGGTGAATTGAAAGAATATCTGCGAAATCGCGGAGTAAATGTAAAATAATTTATCAGCCGCAAGCGCACAACCTAAATCAAATATCAGGAGTTTAGGTAATTTATCGGGTATTGGATTACTAAAGATTACACCCTCGCACCCCCAAAAGGTTTTTGGGGTGTATCTTCCTTGTACTTTTTCATTGCCCCACGGCTTCAAAATGCCCTATGGTCGTCAACTTTTTGTCCTCAGGCAGATGTTTACTGCGAAGGAATAGGCAGTGGCGGTTGTGCCATAATATCCTCGTTGCCCTGTTTAGACTGTAGTGATGAACTCTTTTCCTGACGTCGGACCAATAAGATTCACAGCAATCACAGATATCAAGATGCTTATCGTACCACCAAAGCTGAAAACCGCCGAATGACCGATATTGGTCGTCTTTGATGCCTAAAACGTTGCCGGTATATAATAGTTGTTTGATTTGGGTTTTGTCTTGGATTTCTATTTTTCTCATCCTTAAGACCCTTCTTGATAAGTTCTCGACAATACGGAGAAAATTTTGATCTTTATTTGTATAAGGCACCTCACGAGAAAAAAGTAACAGAGTATTTTATAGTTTAGTAAGACGGCGGCTCAATGTTAGTCCTGGCCCCGCCATATATTTTTCGTCGTTGAAATTAGCGATGTGAGTTATCTCTATGCTTCTTATATTATAGACGTTTAAAAGCGTTTGTCTGTTACAAAAATTTGTAAAAAATGAGTGCCAAAATGCATTATTTTTCTTCAAAGAACAATAGTATACCCGGAAAAGGGCGTTATCGAACCGGCAGGGGGGTATTGGTGTTTTTGGCCGGCTTAGGGATTGGCTCATGGCTGAAAAAAAACGGAAAATATTTATATTTTATTCATTTTTCCGAAAATATTTTTAGCAGCGATATTTTTGGTTATCGGGGTTAAGCCGGGCAAATCATCATGTATGGGAGAAGAGTTCCGACATCTAAAATCGGGGTCTTGGGAAGCGTCAAACAAATAGGAAGTCTTCATGTTGTTACAGCTTTTACCTGTATTAAACCGTGGACGATTATCGGTACTTTAAGGCAAAAAGAAAGGCTAAAGATTAAAGATTAGATGTGCCGATGCTTAGATTGAACAAAAAATAATGGCTCTGGAAAATGACCAATCCGGCCATATTTAGTTTGAGCTGATGATGTCTACTGTAGAGTTTTGCAATCAAGTCAGATCGTAATATGGACAATTATCAGGGATAACTAAGAAAAAAAAGGAAAGAGCCATAATTTAATATTGCCCCTGCGAAGCAGAAGGCGAGTATCTCAAAAAAACATATAAAAAATGAAAAATAAGGGATACACTTGTCTATAACTTCGTGGGGGTTTTTTTTGTATTTATTTTCCTTATCATTTCCTGGTTGGAGGCTGGCTTTCCAAAATATAAAATTATGATAAATCGCAATTATGAGTTGGGAATGTTATGTAATGGACAAACGGCTATTTTTAATGTAAAAAAATAATATATGAAACTAATGTCGTAAGTTGTGTAATATGAGGGACGTACGATGAAAAAACAAAAACAACCGGCAAAAACCACCAAACAAGTTCTGAAAGTTCTTTTAATAACATTTGTCATTTCATTTTCTTCCATTTCTAAGGGGCAGCAGTGGTCGCGATATCGCGGTCCCAATGGGCAGGGTATCAGTTACGCTCAAAACATTCCTGTTAAATGGATGCAAAAGGATTACAACTGGAAGGTCAGTCTTCCCGGAGGAGGTCATTCCTCGCCGGTGCTCTGGGGCGACAAAGTCTTCATAACCAGCGGCGACCAGAAAACCGACCATGGTTTCCTGTTGGCTCTGCGAGTTTCGGATGGTAAGGTTTTATGGCAAAAGCAATACTCTCTGGCTTCGTA
>CAZWME010000055.1:0-13107 GCA_964634515.1 uncultured Pirellulales bacterium
GGCTAAGACAGCCAAGATTGCACTGTGTAAGTAAATAGCCTAAAAGAAAATCAAATAATCATTTGATCAGCTTACTTCTCGGCTTTCATTCAGCTGCCGCCAGTAAGCTTAAAGAATCAAAAATTTCAAAGGAAAGCTGATATGCCAAGAGTAAGAAAAGGTGCTGCACGGCACCAGGCAAAGAAACGAATCCTCAAAGCAGTAAAGGGTCATCGCGGCTCTGCTGGCCGATTATATCGCCTGGCGAAAGAAGCTACGGTACGAGCGGCCGTTAATGCTCATACTGACCGAAGACGCAGAAAACGCGATTTTCGTGGTCTCTGGATTACACGTTTAAACGCAGCCTGCAAACAGCGTGGTATAAGATACAGTCAGTTCATCAACGCCTGCAAGGGGGCCAAAATCGCGCTGAACAGAAAAATGCTCAGCGAAATTGCGATTGCCGACCCGAAGGGTTTCGACGCTATTGTTGAAGCCGCCAAAGCCGCAATAAAATCGTAAGTTGCGGCAAAGGCCTTCACTGGCAAGCCAAAAGCGACGATATACGACGAACGAAAAATGCTTGAGCAATTTAAAAAAACCGGCAAAGAAGCTCTTGCTGACCTGAAAAAGGTTAACGACCCGACCGCTCTGGAAGAGTTCCGGATAAAATATCTGTCTCGAAAAGGGCGGATTATTCAGATGCTCAGCCATATAGGCAAGCTGCCTCCCGAAGAAAAACCTCAGGCCGGCCAACTTGCGAACAAAATAAAAAAAGAGGTCACAAAGGCGTTCGAGCAGCTAAAAAGCACTCTGTCGAAGTCCAACCAGGCCCTATCAAAAGAGCTGATAGATGTTACTCTGCCCGGCAGATCTGTAAGGATTGGCAAGGCGCACGTTATTACACAAACCTTGAATGAGCTGCTGGAAATATTCGGACGGATGGGTTTTGATGTGGCTTATGGGCCAGAGGTCGAAGACGAATGGCATAATTTTATAGCATTAAATATTGGTCCAGAGCATCCCGCAAGGGACCCTTCCGACAATTTTTACATCGATGATAACACCTTATTGCGAAGCCAGACATCCACGATTCAGATACGCGTTATGGAGCGCACCAAACCGCCTATTCGGATTGTTGCTCCGGGAAGAGTATATCGCCCTGACACAGTCGATGCGACCCATATGTATATGTTTCACCAGCTTGAAGCCCTGGTCATCGACGAGGGCGTTAGTATGGTGGATATGAAGACCACCATCGAACAGTTTATCCATACCTTTTTTGGCCCTGATACGAAGTGGCGGTTTCGACCGAGCTTTTTCCCGTTTACCGAACCGAGCGCCGAAGTTGATTTGCTCCTGAAAGATAAGAGCGGCAAGGAAAGCTGGGTGGAGATGGGCGGCTGCGGGATGGTTGATCCAAATGTTTTTGATGCCGTCGGAATAGACAGCGAAAAATATACCGGCTGGGCGTTCGGTTTCGGAATAGAACGCTTAGCTATGCGAAAGTACGGCATCACCGACATTCGCCTGCTCTTCGAGAACGACCTGCGATTCCTGAGCCAGTTTTAATCCTTTTGATTAAGTAAATATTACAGACCGAAAATATTTCCTCGCACGTAATTTTGCTATAGTGAAAATCTGAGTTATTTGACTGAATCATCCGGAGGTAGTCCGAGCTGTTTATATAAACCTCGTCGGCCGGCTTTATCACCTTCAATTATTTTGTGCGCGTATTCGGCCACTTCTTTTGCGTGTTTGCGTGGGACAACGATTACACCATCGCCGTCGGCGACGATGACATCGCCAGGCTCTACCAAAACGCCGCCGCAGACGATGGGGCGGTTGACCGATTCGATTTCGTTTCGGCCCGGCCGAATACCCCTGCCCGGTTTTCTGAAATACAGTGGTATCTGTTCTGTAGCTATTTCATCGGTATCGCGAGCGGTGGCGTTGGTAACCACCCCGACACATCCTTTGACTTTCCAGCCCATGATGTTGTTCGAGCCTATTGAGCCTACGTCGGAATCCGGGGCATCGTCGAAGACCAGTGCCGTGCCTTTACGGATAAGCGGAACAAACGGCTCGCTTGAAAGTTGATTGTACCACTGGCCGACCCAGCGGTCGAAAGCACTGGTTTCCATACGCGGTGCCGGCGGTTTGTTCGTTGGAACATACCGGACGGTCAGGGCGATGCCTATAAAGCGGTGGGTGTAATGTATGGTGTCTTTCCAGAGAGCGTGGATTTCCGGCGACATCAGACCGGTATTGGTCAGCCCGACTTTGTCCATTCCATCGGAAACGTCGGCGACGCGGAGCCCATCGAAGAGCTTAAGGATTTGCTCATCGTCTTTGGCCTTGTAAACCTTAGTCGGAATGAAATTTTTACCCGCCCTTAGTTCAGTGATACTCGAACTGCTGTTCTGTTGTGCTGTAGCCGGCGCCGAATAAGTGACAATAACAAGCATTGAGAAAGCCAGCATACCTGTTAAAACCACTGCGGTGACTGCTACGGTTGTCTTTGTTTTTACAGTTTGCATGTTTCACCTCCTGAATTTTAAGAAAATCTCGAACATATATTTCAATACTATAGAAATTTTTGACTATGATTCAAGCCAAAAAGCAAACAGGAAATTGTTGATTATTATTTGGCATATGGTAGATTGAAGTTACGGACAAAATCGGTCGATTCTAAAGCAGAGATGAAATGGTAGAAATAACGGATAAAATATCGATTCGGGATGATGAGCTTGTTTTCAGGGCCTCGCGAAGCGCCGGCCCGGGGGGGCAAAATGTCAACAAGGTAAACACCCGGATTACGCTCCTTTTTGATGTGGCTAACTGTGAGAGTTTTTCCGATGTTCAAAAGCGGCGAATACTCTCCCGCCTGGCAACGCGAGCCGACAAGAATGGTATTCTTAGAGTTGTCTCGCAGCGGTTTCGAACTCAGAGCGCAAATCGCAGGGCCGCGATCGAGCGATTACAGCAACTACTTGCTGATGCATTGAAGACCAGAACGGTACGAAAAAAGACCAGGATTCCGTATGCCGCAAAAAAACGCCGATTAGAGCAGAAGAGACAGCGAAGTCAGTTAAAGCAGCGCAGAGCGAAAAGAAATTTGCCGGGCGATTTCGCGGATTAAAGTAGTAAGGAAAAAAAGGTGGTTAACGGCGCTTTCGGCGGCGGACCATTACAACAAAAACCACGAGTGCAGTAACAAACATGATTATCAGTACTTCCATTGGACCTATCAATACAGCCGCCATGGTTATTTGGGCTCCATGTTTATTTCTTGTTTTCGAAAACAGCTCTTTTGGGAGAGATTTTCCGGTTATTTTTGACAAAAAGCAAGGAGATATTTTGCTTTAGAGGGCTTTTTCCGGTGTTCCGGAATAAAACTGGCAGAAAGAGATAATTTTTTTTATATTAAAAGCATTCACTGGAACGTCATATTTATAGTGAAGGTTGATTATCAACCTTATTGGATCGGCTTTAGATGCTTGATGATAAGCATTTAATAACGGAACTCAAACAAGGCAGCAAAGAGGCACTGCGCCAAATCTATATGGAGTATAAAGATACACTGCTTACAATAGCGGCTTCTTTGTTGCATGATACTTTTGCCGCGGAGGATGTTTTGCATGACGTGTTCGTTTCTTTTGCCGCCGGTGCTGGAAAACTTGAACTGAGGGTAAGTCTCAGGAGCTATCTGATAAGCAGCGTTGTTAATCGTGTGCGGGACAGATTCCGTAAAAAGAAGCACCATATGGTTGAACTTGAAAAAGCCGGACAAATCAGCGCGGATTCAGGCCATCCTGAACAGTCGGCAATTTTCGCTGAACAATTGCAGTTGTTGGCTGACGCATTATTTCAGATTCCGTTGGAACAGCGGGAGACCATAATCCTGCACCTCAACGGAGGGATGAAATTTAAGGAAATAGCCAAGGTGCAGCATATCCCAATTAATACGGTTCAGGGCAGATACCGCTACGGGCTTGATAAACTACGTAAAATTTTAAGAAGAGAGTCGAAAAAATGAATTCTGCGGACAATATAGAACATGCGGTCGAACAATTGCATATTACCACAAGGGCCGAGACGGACAAGCGTATTCTTGATGATGCTTTTGTCGCACTTGAAAAATCTGCGCAACAGCAATCGCCCTATGCCGGCCGCAGTGCCCGGCCAAGAATTCTGAGAATCAGAATAGCAGAGCTGGCTGCCGTTGCTGCTGTTATTCTTGTGATTTTTGCTTTGTTCTTTGGCACACCGGTCAAAGATATCCGGCTCGGCGAGATTTATCAAACCATGGGGGCAGTTCAAAATATCTGCATTGCAACGTTTGAGCCGCCTGCTAATGAACCGATGCAAATCGAGTGGGTCTCACAAGTTTTGAAGATAGATATGTTCAGGATTGGCCAGCAGCTTGTTTTGTGGGACATTCCAAACAGTGTTAAAATAACAAAGAATTTATCTTCTGATTCCGTCAGGACACAAATACTGTCCGGAGAAATGCTTGCCAAAGTGAAACAAGCGGCTGGTCAAAGGTTCGGTTTGGTTCCCTTTTCAAGGATAAGCGATATTCCAGGCGCCAGATGGACTCGCATGCAAGATTCGGACATAGAGGCTGTTGTGTCCGGCACTAAGGTTTATGACCTGACATGGCCGGAAACAAATATCGCTTCCGGTGCGATTAAGTTACGAAAGGGGCGGTTTTTTTTGGATAGGGATACTAATTTACCGAAAAGAGCGGAGTGGTATAGTAAGCTCCAGTCCGAAGACGAATATAAATTTGAGACATTTGCTGTTGTTACATATCCTAATGAAAGCCAAATACGGACTCTCATTCGGGAAACTTTTGGTTCGGCACCAACCCAGCCGCGCGATCCGGGATATATAGGTACGCCCCAACCCAATTAACCCGGAGAAGAAAGAGAAAATTAGTCTTTCTATGACAATTGAAAACAATTGCTGATTGTGGTAAAAGTTTACTAATAAAGTAACTTTCGAATCAGGGATTGTCCTTATGGCGGTTCAGTTTATTCTTGGCAGAAGCGGTACCGGTAAAACCAGCTATTGCATAAAAGCTATCGTTAATGCACTCACCGAGCCGGGCGAGCAGCAGTTGATTCTGTTGGTTCCCGAGCAGGCCACCTATCAGGCTGAGCGTGCTATTTTAGGCGATGAAAGAATAGCGGGCTACAACAGATTAAATGTGCTTTCGTTCGACCGATTGCAGTTTTTATTGTCAGGTAAAAATACAGCCAGGCCGGCCATTTCGCGTATCGGCCGCCAGATGATAGTCCACCGGATCCTGCGGGACAATAAAAGCAAATTGAAAATCTTCGACTCGTCGGCGTCCCGGCCCGGTCTGGCTCAGCAAATGGCCCAAACTATTGCAGAGCTGCACCGGTATGCAAAGACTCCGGATGATATTAGCCAATTGCTGGGCGAACTGGCGAAAAACGAGCGTAATAATTTAGCAGTCCTGAAGTTCAACGATATAGGTCTGATTTTAGAAGAATACTTAAAGTTTATTGAAACAGATTATCTTGACACGGATATTCAACTGATTCGTGCCTGCAAGGCGGTTTCGTCTTCAACTTTGGCAAGAGGGGCGAAGTTGTGGGTTGATGGTTTTGCGGGTTTTACCGGTGCAGAGCTTGAGGTTCTTACTGAGTTGCTCAAGGTGGTCGCAGATGCTCAAATTGCCTTTTGCCTGGACCCTTCGGAGATTGATTTAGTGAATCCTTTAGCGGAGGAAATTGACACGGTTGATTTGTTTTATCCGACACAGCGCACTTACGCCGAGCTTATCGGCAGGGTAAAAAAATATAAACTTAAATTGACCCGGCCGATAATTCTTGAACCGGCGTTGAGATTTTCCGCCAGTGACCGGCTTGCTCATATCGAGCGTGATATATTTAAAATTGAACCGTCCAGGCTTGACTCGGCGGATAATATTCGCATTATATCGGCGCCGAACGAGCGGGCTGAAGTCGGCTTCGTTGCAAGGCAAATACTCGAACTGGTCAAAGAAAAAAACTACCGATATCGCGATATTGCTGTCATCGCATCGGACATTGATAGTTATCAACATTATGTAAGGGCTTATTTCAATGATTACGGAATCCCGTTTTTTATTGATAAGCGAAGGCCATTGAACCAGCATCCTGTTGTTCAGCTTATTTGCTCGGCCCTTCAGGCGGTTACGTCCGGCTTTTCCCACAGCGATATTTTCGCCTGTCTTAAAACCGACCTGGTGACGATACCCCGCTACGATATCGACCTGCTGGAAAATTACTGTCTTGCCTTTGGCATAACCGGTGGTGACTGGCAGGACAATAAGCCGTGGAACTTTGCAGGCAGGGATAACGAAGGCTTTGACCGGCAGCGGATAAACCAGATTCGGCTAAAAGCTATCGGGCCTTTACTAAAGCTTCGAGATGGTCTTTGTCCGGCTGACAATCAGACAAAGATGCTTACTTCTGAGGAATTTACGCGATCTATTTTTAGTTTTCTTGATGAGCTTAAGGTGACCGAGACAATTGCTAGTTGGATTGAGCAGGCCGACAGGAACATAGAAAGTGTTGCTGATGAGCATCAGCAATTTTATAACAAACTTGTGGATATTTTCGATGAGCTTGTCGAGGTGTTTGCCGGTGGAACTATGCCGGCCGAGGATTTCTTTGCAATTATCAATTCCGCTTTTTCGCAGTTGACTTTGGCATTTATTCCGCCGACTTTGGACCAGGTACTTATCGGCTCTATTGAACGCAGCCGGCATCCCGATTTAAAGGCGGTCTTTTTAATTGGCGCTACACAAAGACTGTTTCCCGCTCCGCTGGTTTCGGACAGCATATTGTCCGATGACGACCGCAGCTCAGCAGAGTCGGCGGGTTTCCAATTGGCCCCGGCCTTGAGTCAGACACTTGCCGAGCGCCAGTATTTGGCCTATATTGCATTTACGCGTCCGTCTGAATTTCTGTGCATTACATATCCTTCGATTGACGATAAAGGCGGCCAAGTGCCTCGATCACAATTCATAGACAATCTCGAATCGCTGTTTGAAAATCTTAATGCCGAATCAATCGCAAATGAGAAAATAGATATTGAACGGATTCATACTAAAACCGAGCTTGCGGATTTACTGTGCAGCCGGCTCGGAAGGGATACTTTCAGTCTTAAAACCGGCGACAATGAAAATCTTGGTGAATTATTAGATGATATTTGTTCGGATGAGAAGTTTGCGGAATTAGGTTCGAACGTTCTTTCTGCGATAAATTATGACAATTGTGCACGCTTGGACAACGGCGTTGTCGCCAAGCTGTTTGGCACGCAGATACAAAGCTCAGCAACGAGGCTGAGTACTTTTGCCGCATGTCCGTTTCAATATTTTGCCCGGTACACATTGCGATTGGAGCAGCGAAAAGAATTTAAGTTCGAACCGTTAGACCTGGGCGCATTTTATCATAATGTTCTGGATGTTTTGTTAAAGACTCTAAATGAACAAAAGAAGGATTTTGCGACGATTGAAAATGAAGAGCTGTTAAAAATACTCAAAGAGCAAACAGAACAGGTTATTCAGACCGATTCCTTTATTTCTAATTTCAGGCGCCGCTCGCCCCACAATGCTTATATCATCAGTTCCGCCGTTGATGTTCTTGAGGATTGTGTTTTAGCGGTTGGCCAGATGGTACGGGCCGGAATTTTCAGGCCGACCCTCTCGGAAGTTTCGTTTGGCCGGGCCCAAGATGCTCTCGAAACACTCGGCAAATATCAGCTTGCACTGCCGGATAACCGTACAGTATCTTTAAATGGTAAAATTGACCGGCTTGATATTGCGGATGTTGACGGTGAAAATATTGCACTTGTTTTCGATTATAAACGCAAAGCTCAGCCATTTAGCTGGTCAAAGTTTTACTATAGCTTGGATATACAGTTGCCAATTTATATGTTGGCTGTTCGCAAAGCGGCCGGCTCGAAAATAAACAACGTCGCCGGAGCTTTTTATATGCCGGTCGAGGTAAGCCCCGAAAAAACCACTCTTGATGAAATACCGAACACAGCAGAAAAATTTGCTTATAAGGCAAAAGGGATATTCGACGGCGAATTGTTCCACCAGCTTGATAATTCGGATAGCAACAGGTTTTATAATTTCTTTGTTACGAAAAAAGGTGACCAGTACGGAAGAAAAAATACCAGCGGAGCGTTAGAACCTGCTGACTTTGAAAAGGTGCTGAAATTTGCCGAGAAAAAGATAATCGAATCGGCCGGACAAATACTCTCTGGCAGTATCGATGTCAGGCCATATCGTTTGGGCGGGAAATCACCGTGCAGTTATTGTAAATATAGTTCTGTCTGCCGGTTCGATTGGCAGATAAATGACTATAACCCTCTAATATCGCTTGGAAAGAAACAGGTTCTTGAAATGATGGAAGGCGTTGATGGCTGAAAGAAAGATTAAGTGGACCGACCAGCAGAAACGGGCTATTAAGGCCCGTGGCAGTGACATCCTTGTTACCGCCTCAGCCGGTACGGGCAAGACCGCCGTACTTTCAGGCCGATGTGCCGAAATCGTTTCCGACAAATCATTATGTCAGGATGTCCGCAGCATACTCGTATTGACCTTCACCGAAGCCGCCGCCGAAGAGATGCGGTCTCGAATTACAACTCGATTAAGAGATATATTTCTTGAAAAGTCCGACAATCATATCCGCCGCCAGATTATGCTGCTCCCGGGCGCTGATATCAGTACGATACATTCGTTTTGCAAGCGGCTTATCACGGAGTATTTTTATAAGCTCGGCCTGGACCCCACTTTCGGTGTTATTGACGGCGACGAACAAAAGCTCCTCAAAACAGAGGCACTCGAAAAAACCATCGACTGGGCCTGGCAGCAAAGCAACCTCCGGACTGCTCTTGAGCAGCTTTTATATCGGCGGGACCTTCGGGCCAATGACGGTTTTCTTATAAAGATAATATACATCAGCGATTTCCTCGATGGTGTAGTCTCTCGGGAAGATTGGTACGAAAGAGCTGCGCAGCTTGCCGAGGCCGTTAATCCATTTACAACCGATATCGGCGAAAAACAAAAACAAATTGTGACAGATAAGATGCAGGTCATTCTCAATCAGCTTCAACACGCTCGGCAGCTTGCCGAAAGCAAGGCTAAAGCAGACCAAACCAAATGGCTCCGGAATACTCATATAAAGCCGGTTGAAGAATGTGTCGAATTTATAAATTCCGGCCAATGGGACAAATGCGCAGAGGCGATAAGGAATTTCGATAAGCCGAGAACATATAAGCCCAAAGGTCTGTCCGAACCGTTAGCAGATTTGCTGCAGAAAACAGCCAGAAAAGCTGTGGATGATTTCAAAGAGCTTTCACGTTTTGCGATGGTAAATCCCACTTACCTCGATAGTCTCAGCGGTTCGGTTGGTTTGCAGACGAAGGTACTTGTTGAGCTTGTTAAGAAGTTCGTCCAGCTATACAGCCATGCCAAGAGAACGCTCAATTGTCTGGATTTTGCCGACCTTGAGCATTACGCGTTGAAGCTTTTAACAGCCGAAGATACTTCGCAAGACCGGATGAAACCATCTGAAACGGCGTTAATGCTTCGGGAAAAATACAAGCACGTATTTGTTGACGAATATCAGGATATCAATTCCGTCCAGCAGCGGATACTCGAGATGCTCAGTCCCGGCGGCAATGTCCTCGAAGTCGGCGACGTTAAACAAAGTATTTATGCATTTCGCGGGGCCCAGCCGGATATTTTCCTCGAACAGCTAAAGCTGGCACGCCGTGGCGAGCTGGCTTCAGGGGAAACTAAAAAAGTGCCAGGTGGCTTGCGTGTTGACCTCAACCATAATTTCCGCTCGGCAAAAGGAATCCTTGATTTTGTCAACAGAATATTTTCGCGAATAATGACAGCCTCTTTTACAAAGATTGACTACGATGATTCAGCCCTGTTAAAGCCGGCGCCTGATGATGAACCAAAAATGAAACTTAAAACTCAAAACTCAAAACTCAAAACTTTTAATGTTGAGTTACACATACTTGATGAAATAGAAAAAGACTACGGCTCGGACGACCAAAAGAACAATGGGTCAAATGGAGAGGAAAATCCCTGCCTGGTTACTTCCCGCCAGTCTCAGGCTGCGATGATTGCCCGGCGTATCAAACAGATTGTCGGAGCCGACACCGGCGCACCTGAGTTTCAGATATACGATAAACAGCAGGATGCCATTCGCGATGTCAATTATCGTGACATTGTCGTGTTGATGCGTTCGCTGGCTAAAAAGGCCAATGATTATGTCGAAGTTTTCCGCCTTGCGGGCGTGCCCGTCAGTTGCCAGGCAACCGCAGGATATTTCCAGGCAACCGAAATCAGTGATGTATTATGCCTGCTTAAGGTGCTGGACAATCCACAGCGTGACATCGAGCTGGCCGCCGTGTTGAGAAGCCCTTTGTTCAAAGTCAGTGACAGTGAGCTGGCAAAAATAAAAATACAAGGTAGAGCGGCAAGGCAGCATGGGAATTTTTATGATTGTATGTTCAGGTACTGCAGCTCCTCCGCGGACAAAAAACTCGCCGGCAAGCTCGAAGCTATAGATGAAATGATAAAGCAGTGGCGCTCAATCGCACGGCGGGGTAATATCGCTGATGTTCTCTGGCAGGTCTATCGCGAAACCGGCTATTTGTCGTTTGTTTCGGCGCTGCCGAACGGGCAGGCACGAAAAGCAAATCTTCTTAAACTCCATGACAGGGCAATTCAATTTGAGGGATTCGCCAGCAGTTCCGGCATACCTTCGCTGACTCGTTTTGTCGAATTTATAGAAAAGCTTCAGGAGACAGGGCAGGATTGGGCGCCTGCCGAGCCGCAGGCCTCAGCCGGCAATGCAGTTCGTATTTTAAGCGTACATAAAAGCAAGGGGCTTGAATTCCCGGTGGTCTTTGTAGCCGAGCTGGATAGCCCTTTCAACAAAAAAGATATCCACGCCGATATTCTAACTGATACCGATTACGCTCTTGGTTTGCAGGTTATTGACCAAAACTCGAAAAGCAAGCTGCGTTCGATTGCACACGAGGTCATCGCCGAGCAAAAACTCTCAATCGCCTTGGCCGAGGAAATGCGCATTCTTTATGTTGCTTCAACACGCGCCAGAGAACGGCTTATTTTGACCGCTTGCCAAAAACTTAAAAACTGCAATCGGATTATCTCGAACGGTTATTTCTTCGGCAACGGGCCCATTCCCGACTGGCAGCTTCGCTCGGCGCCGAATCCTCTGGAATGGGTGCTCTATGCGCTTTCGCAGAGCAAAAGTTTACACGGCGTTTTTCAAACCGGCCTGGTCGGTAGCGCTTTGGACGACGATTTATTCAGCTTCAAACTTTACGACCGGCGGCAGCTCAGACAACTCTCCGAGTTCGTTCTTAAGCTGAAATCCGACAAATTAATTCGGCCGTCCGCTGCTTCGAAAAAAACACGCGCAAAACCAGCAGAACCAAAATTGTATTCGCAGGTGAAAAAATCTTTGGACCGGCGGTATCATTTTGGCGAAACGTACAAATTACCTGCTAAAAATTCGGTAACGCAATTGACCCATAGCGGTGATGAATACGTAAAATCAAATTATTCTTTGGCTTTGGGCCGTCAGCCGAGAACTCTTATAAAACAAGAGACTGCTTTGACCAGACATGTTGAACCGCGACTGCTCGGTACGGCCACACACCTTGTAATATCTCAGCTTGACTTAGCCGACGCAGTAACCGCAGAAACCATTGAAAAAACAATGGACAAACTTATAGCCGACAATTGTCTTACAGCTTTCATTGCAGAACATATCGATGCAGAATCGATTCTGGCCTTTTTCCATAGTGAACCGGGTAAGTTATTTCTTGATGCTCCGGCCACTCACAGATGGCGTGAATGGCCATTCACTTTCGCCCTGCCGGCCTCCGAGTTCCCTGATACGAGTCACGAGCTACGGACGACGAGCGACGAACTAATCATTGTTCAGGGCATAATCGATATGCTGGTTCGAACGCCGAACGGGTTGGTTATTATAGATTTCAAAACGGATAGGATAACCGCCGGCCAGGTTACTGAACGCGCCGGGCTTTATCGCCGCCAGTTGGCTCTTTACGGCCGGGCCGCCTCGGCCATCCTTAAATCCGAATCCATCACAAAATGGCTCTATTTCCTGACCCCACGCATTTCTAAAGAGGTATAAAATATGTTGAATCTGTCCAGTTTCGGCCAGAAAATTTCAGAAATGTCCGGCATCGGCCAACTTATGGAAGACTTGGGCATTGATCTTTCGGATAGTCGCGATATGCTTATGCTCGGCGGAGGAAATCCCGCACATATTCCAAAAGTCCAGAAGTATCTTCGGCACAGTATGGAGAAGCTCCTGGCAAATGGAGCCGAATTTGAGCGGGCTATAGGAAGTTATGACCCGCCCGGCGGCAATAAGGAATTTATCGAGGCAATTTCCAACCTGCTAAAAACCGAACTTGGCTGGGACATAAAACCGAAAAATATCGCGCTTACCAACGGCAGCCAAACGGCCTTTTTCATTCTTTTCAACATTTTTGCCGGTGCTTTTGAAGGTGGGCTTATTAAGAAAATCCTGTTTCCTCTTGCCCCTGAATATATCGGCTATTGTGATGTCGGCCTGGTTGACGATTTGTTTGTGGCCAATAAACCTAAAATAGAGCATATGGACGACCACCTCTTCAAGTATCATATCGATTTTGACCGGATAAATATTACCGGTGAAATCGGGGCTATTTGCGTATCCAGACCTACCAATCCTACAGGTAATGTTTTGACGGATTCTGAAATTGAAAAGCTAATGGGGATTGCCCGTGCGAATGATGTTCCATTGATTATCGATAATGCATACGGCTCTCCATTTCCGGAGATTGTTTTTACCAAGGCCAAAGCCGTTTGGAATGAGCAGACGATTTTTTGTATGAGTCTTTCCAAGCTCGGCCTGCCCGCCGTACGCACGGGAATTGTTATTGCCCGCGAAGAAATTGTTTCTATGGTCTCGAAAGTCAATGCCGTTATGAGCCTTGCTCCCGGTAGCATGGGCGCGATTATTGCCTCTGATTTAGTCC
>CAZWME010000056.1:0-13104 GCA_964634515.1 uncultured Pirellulales bacterium
GCTCGTGAACTTCAGTGAGGTAAATAGCTTTAGATTTTAGCTTTTTTCACTCAAGCTTTTAAGCCGATAAAGTTCACTTCGAGTTTCTTATTCTCTCGGATTACCTCATCCCAGGTAAGTTTGGTGTTTCTTTCTGTTGCTTCCCGTCCAAGAATGGTTGTTAGTGTGGCATTTATGCTTGGTTCAACCGTAGGATTCTCATATATGCTGTTCGAGACGCATTTGTAGAATGTATCAATATTTCGCTCAGCTCCACTGGGATAGAGGTTTACCACTTCGCCTCCGCGGTATCCGCCTCGATTGCCCAGTATTCGCACGCGTCCCGTATAGCCGGTTTCGAGATAACCGTCTCGGCCCTGAGCAAAACAATCACAGCGAAACTCGAAGCGGTTCTTCAAATGCTCTCCCCTGTGGTTCAGGATAAGCCCATCTGCAAACTCATAAGTAATCGAATAGACATCATGAGAGTCCCCGTGCGGCTGTCGTCGCGTTATACGGGAACTACCCATTGCGCTGATGGGTTTTTGGCCGGCAATCCACAATGCAACATCAATCGCATGGATACCCGCATTCACAAGATAACTGCCGCCCAGCTCATTGTCATTGACCCAAATCAGATGCTGGAGCCGACTTTCAATGTTTGCTGTCTTTGATGGATCGCTGAAACTCTCATCATTATATTCCGAACTTAATAATCCGAGTTTGCCAATCATGCCTTCTTGCACTCGTTTGATGCCCTCAATATAAAATGGGTCCGTGCGGGTTTGAAAATCCACCAGAAAGACCTTTTTATTTGCCTTAGCTTTTTGAGCCATCCTGGCTATCTTTAGGCACCCGGGCACGTCACATGCCACCGGTTTGGCCATATACACGTGGCAGCCGGCTTTCACAGTCGCCTCCACATGCTCAGGAAAGCAATAAGGCGGCGTTTCCAGAAACACAGCATCCACCTTACTGTCGATAAGTTTTTGATAGCCGGACAGCCCTGAAAACCGACGTGCTTTAGAGACTTTAAGTTGTTCTCCCGCAGTATCAGCAACGTTGGCAAAATAATCCGCCGCAGCGGTGATTTGATATCCCCCGTGCTTTTCCAGCATTCCGGCAATCATCTTACCGCGACTACCCAGGCCGATACAACCGGCCTCAATACGAGAGTTGGCCCCGGTACCGCTTACACTGCCGGGTTTGACAATCGTAAAGGAGACAGCGGCCGCTCCGACACCCGAGATAAAACTTCGACGAGTCATACGCTTATTTTCTTCCTCATTCATATTATATCCCTTTCATCAATTACCGTGATTGGCCTTATAGTCGGATATTCTGAATATTCCTAAATTTAGAATACTAAATAAAATTATAACATTTTGAACTCCTGTTTTTAAGCCGAACTTTCAATTGATGATGATTATTCGATATGGGAGTGATAGTAGAGACAGAAAATATATTTATAAAACAGAGTTGATATGTTAATAAGAGAGGGGTTTTATAGTGTTGCTAAGAACTTTGAAAAGAAAATCTAAAGGGGATATGCTGATGACAAAAAAATGGACTGCAGAGGAAGTTTTAGATATGGCCCGTTTATTTCAGCCTGCCTGTGTGCTGGCCGCCGCGGCGGATTTGGATGTGTTTAGTCCGCTTCACGAAAAGCCAATGACCGCTCAGGCTCTGGCTTCCGAGCTTGATACTGATTCGCTGGCAACAACCATTCTGCTCGATGCGCTTGTAGCGATGGAGTTCCTGATCAAGCAGGGCAGTAATTATAGTCTTCCTGAAGATGTGGCCAAATTATTGACTGAGAAATCAGTTAACAGCGTCCTGCCTGTGGTTCGCCATCTGGCTAATTGTCTTCGTCGCTGGGCTACGCTTGCTGTTGTGACACAAACCGGCAAATCCGCGGAGCGAACTCCGAGCACTCGTGGCGAGGCGGCGGACCAGGCCGATTTTATCGGCGCTATGCATAATTTCTCCGGGCCAATAGCCGATGAGGTTGTTAAAAAACTACAGCCGTTGAAATTCGATCATTTACTTGATATCGGAGGTGCCTCAGGCGCTTGGACTATGGCGTTTCTTCGCACCATCCCTGAGGCAAAAGCAACGCTGTTTGATCTGCCGCCGGTTATATCGATGGCCGAGCGGCGTATCGCCGAAGCCGGACTGGGTGATAGAGTGAGTCTTGTACCGGGCGATTTTTATACCGATGACCTGCCTGATGGAGCAGACCTGGCCTGGCTCGGAGCGATTTGCCATCAAAACTCCAGAGAGCAAAACCGAGCGATCTTTACTAAGATTCACAAGGCCCTGAAAGATGGTGGCGTTGTGGTAATACGCGATGTGGTTATGGACCCATCCCATACCAGCCCCAAAGGCGGAGCGATGTTCGCTGTAAATATGCTGGTTGCTACGGAAGGGGGCGGGACTTACACTTTCGATGAATACAGCCATGACCTTAGCGAGGCGGGATTTGACGAGGTCAAACTGGTCCATCGGGATGAGTTTATGAATTCTTTAATCCGGGCTGAAAAGGTGCAAAAATAACTTATCATATTATTGGAGAGTCTGAAATGATTAGAAATAAACACTTGTTATTGATAATTATATTTCAATTGGTAATAGGCTCCTTTTTCCTCGGGGTATCATCCTTTGCAAAAGAGTCAGGTTATATAGACATAGGTTCAAATCGTGAGTTGTTTGTTGACCATTATCTCATCGAGCATCTTGACGGTGCACGTTTGATATTGCATCATCCACATGATGAGGGGCCCGTACTCAAATTCGATAAACCCTGGGAAGGACCTTTCTGTGGATATTGCACTGTGATAAAGGACCGGGACAAGTACCGTTTCTACTATCGAGGACTGCCTCAGGCCGGCAGAGACGGCAGCAGCCGGGAAGTCACTTGCTATGCCGAATCACCCGATGGCATCAATATCATAAAGCCCAAACTCAATCTGTTTACTGCCAATGGCTCAAAGTTAAACAACGTTATTCTGGCTGATGCCGCTCCGGTCAATCATAATTTCAGTCCCTTTCTCGATACCAGACCGGATGTATCGCCAAATGAGCGTTTCAAAGCTCTGGGTGGTACAAGAAAAAGCGGCCTTATTGCATATGTATCATCTGACGGTGTCCACTGGAAAAAGCTCCGGGAAAAACCCGTTTTTACCAGAGGGATATTTGATTCCCAGAACGTGGCCTTTTGGTCCGACAGTGAGCAGTGCTATCTCTGTTATTTCCGCACCTGGACCGAAACAGGCTATGGCGGCTTCCGCACTATCAGCCGAACTACGTCAAAGGATTTTTTGAATTGGAGTGACCCGACCCAAATGTCTTTTGGTGACACACTTCTCGAACACCTATATACTAACCAGACACATCCTTACTTTCGCGCACCACATATCTATGTGGCTGTCGCCGCCCGTTTTCTTCCCGGGCGACAGGTTCTCAATAAAAAACAGGCTGCGCAGTTACAAGTGAATCCCAATTATTTCAAAGACTGCTCCGATGCTGTTTTAATGACCTCGCGAGGTGATAATGTTTATGACAGGACCTTTATGGAGGCGTTTATACGACCGGGCATCGGCCTGCAAAACTGGGGCTCCCGCTCGAACTATCCCGCGCTGAATGTTGTTCAAACCGGAGCTGACGAAATGTCGATTTACGTTCAGCACGACTACGCGCAGCCGACAGCGCATCTTCGCCGTTATTCGCTGCGGCTTGATGGTTTTACTTCCGTTTATGCCCCTTATAAGAGCGGCAGCATGACTACTAAGCCATTTATCTTCAAAGGCAAAGAACTTTTGCTCAACTTTGCCACCTCAGCTCCGGGATATATAAAAGTTGAAATCCGGGATTCCCAGGGTAAACCTATTCCGGGACATTCACTTTCTGATGCGAAAGAACTGATTGGTAACTATATTGAGCATCCTGCATCCTGGCGTTCGGGAACCGACGTGGGTCAGCTCTCAACCCGACCGATTCGACTTCATTTTGCAATGAAGGACGCGAATCTTTATTCCCTGCAATTCAGACCATAAGCGAGAATTTCTTAAAAGCATATATGTAATATCGCAGCCAGATAAAAGATAATTGGAAAAAGACCATTATAGAAATTGACTGCTGAACTCACAACAGCCGTTGATTTATAAATGTCCGGCAATTTTTGGTACAGATTTTCCTGATAGAAAAGCTTGACTAATGAGGTGAGTTGCTATATAATTACATGATGTAACGGAAACTATCCAAAGTCGTGTCCCGGATACGACAAAATACGAGTTTCTCATAGGTGTTTTGGAGGAATTCAACAAAGCTTCGTAGAGGAAGGTGAAATGTCCTTAAAAATTTTTCGACTAAAAATGAAGCCATACTGGTTTTTGTTAGTGACAATAAGTCTGTTGACAATACAGACAGGAACTGCTCGCCCTGCGACGTATTACGATTATAAATCTCTGAGGAAACATCTGGTGTCCCTCGCTAAACAAGACCCTGATCTTGTGCGAGTTGACAGCATAGCTCAGTCAATAGACAAGCGAAAGGTCTGGGTGGTGGAAGTTGGTAAAGGAGCCGAAGAAAGTCGAAAAAACCGGCCTGCCGTTTTAGTGGTAGCAGGCATAGAAGGTAACGACCTGACAGGTTCTTCAATAGCTGTATCATGGCTCGGTCAGTTGATAAAACAATTTCGGACGGATACCAAAATCGCCGAACTTCTGGAGACAACAACGATTTATATTATCCCGCGACTTAATCCGGACTCGGCCGAACATTTCTTCGTCGAGCCGAAACTCGAAACCAGTGCGAGCAGCAAACCTGTCGATGACGACCATGATGGACTTGTGGATGAAGATGGCCCTGAAGACCTTAACGAAGATGGCCTTATTACCTGGATGCGTGTCGAGGATAAGGAAGGTGACTATGTTCTCGATCCGAAGGATCAAAGGCTGCTTATGGAAGCCGACCGTTTAAAAGGAGAGGTCGGCGCATGGCGTTACCTGAGTGAGGGTATCGATAACGACCACGATGAGGCATGGAATGAAGACGGGCCCGGAGGCGTTAACTTCAATCGCAACTTTCCATATAACTACGAATTCTTCGCCACTGATGCCGGCATACACCAGGTCAGTGAAGCCCAAACGCTTGCGCTTGCCGAATTTGTTATTGAGCATCCCAACATCGGGATTATTATTACCTATGGTGCCGCTGATAATCTTCTGAAGACACCTGAGAGCGCACCTGATCCCGATCGCCGAAAACCAAGGACGGCGATTGATGAGGAAGACCTGGGCTATTACAAAGTAATGGGCGAGATATATCGAGAAGCGATTGGATTGGACAAAGAGCTTGAGGTGGCCTCTTGCCCCGGAACGTTCAGTGACTGGATGTATTTCCATCGGGGTAGATTATCACTTGCAATCCGACCGTGGAGTCCGGCTGTTGCTCTGGAGCTTTCAAACTCTGCCGAAGAAGAGGGAAAAGATGAAGAGGAAAAGGCAAAAGAAAATGACCGAGAGAATGAAGATGCGGATTCTAAAAAAGATGAAGATGAGCGCAATGAAACCGAGCGCAGCGAGTTGAAATGGTTTGATGAACATTCACCCATGGCATTTATCAAATGGCAGTCGATAGAGCATCCTGACTTTCCGGGCCGAAAAGTCGAGGTCGGTGGGTATACTCCTTTCTCACTCACTAATCCCCCCGCAAATATGGTCGAAGAAATTGTCAGCAGGCACGCTGATTTCCTGACTACGGTTTTGCAGCGTCTGCCGCGTATCGGCATTCGAAGGATTGAAGCTAAACACCTGGGGCAGGGGACATATGATATCGAGATCCAGGTGGAAAACACCGGTTTTTTACCTACTTCACTTGCACAGGGCCAAACAACACGTGAAGTTTATCCGACACGGCTGGTCATTGAGCTGCACGATGAGCATTTCCTTTCCGGAGCTCGGATAAGCAGTCTGCCTGTAATCCCGGGAAGTGGTGGCATGGTCGAGGCACGTTATATAATCTATGCCCCAGACCGCAAAAAAATCGGTTTTGAAATTATTTCGATGCTGGCCGGGCAAGTTGAGGGAACTATTAATCTGCGATGATCAGATGGAATAACAATGGATGACTTTCATAATGTGGAAGGTCTTTATTATGAAGAATAGATCTAATATTAGAACTTATATAGTCTTTTTTGCTTCTTTATATCTCGTTTTAACACTGACTGTTACGGCCGATGCTCAAAAAGTAAACCGCAAACCGAAGGCAAGCGATCCGGCTGCTCATTCATTCCCGGCATTAGGAATCACAGATGAACGGAAAGTGGAAGTGGCATGGAACCGGTTCTATGACCATGCGGGTATGGGAGGCATTCTCGCACGGCTGCACAAAGCCTTTCCCGGCCTCACCCGCCTTTATTCTATTGGAAAATCCGTCCAGGGCCGAGATATCTGGTGCATAGAAGTTACATCTCGCAATGTAGGCGACCCGGACCGTAAGCCGGGAATGTATATTGACGGAAATATTCATGGCAATGAAGTCCAGGGCGGTGAAGTGGTAGCTTATACCGCCTGGTATCTTTGCTATCAGTACGGGCGGCTTGAGAAAGTGACAGACTTGCTTGATCGATGCGTTTTTTATCTTGTTCCAACGATCAATCCCGATGCGCGCGATTTCTGGTTTCACGCCGCGTATTCTTCACGCTCATCTCGTACAGGCCTTGAACCTACGGATAATGACCGGGATGGCCTTATGGATGAAGATGACTATGACGACCTGAATGGTGATGGTGTTATCACGCAAATGCGTATCAGAGATCCTTTCGGCCGATATAAAATACACCCGGATTACCCCGACTACCTTATGGTAAGAGTTGAGCCGGATGAGAGAGGCCAATACAGCATGCTTGGTGGAGAAGGTATCGACAATGATGGCGATGGCCGCATAAACGAAGATCGGCGTGGCGGCTATGACATGAATCGCAACTGGGCTTTCGATTGGCAGCCGCATTATGTTCAGTATGGCGCAAAAGAATATCCGTTCTCGCAGCCGGAAACACGGGCCGTAGCAAACTTCGTTCTTTCCCTTCCGAATATTGCCGCCGCACAATCTTATCACAATTCAGGTGGAATGATTTTACGGGGTCCGGGCCGGGAAGGTGGCGAAATGAGTGACCAGGACGAGAGAGTACTAAGACTCATCAGTGAGCGGGGCGAGAAAATCCTCCCTTATTATCGCTCAATTGCTATTTGGGATGACCTCTACACGGTCTGGGGCGGTGAGCTCGATTGGTTTTATGGAGGTCGGGGTATTCTGACGTTTTCAAACGAATTGTGGACATCCAAAAACTTGTACAAAACACCGGATGCGGCTTCGGATGAACAACAAGCAGAATTTGTTGAGTATGTGCTTATGGGTGACGGCCTCATTCCCTGGCGGGAATATGACCATCCCACCTATGGAAAAATTGAAATCGGGGGACGAAGAAAAGAATGGGGACGTGTACCGCCTTCTTTTTTGCTTGAGGAAGAGCTCCACCGTAATATGGCTTTCACTCTGTATCATGCTGATATGATGCCGCTGCTGAAAATTCATGAAATAGCAGTAGATAAACTTGACGAAAACTTGTTTAAGATTTGGGTAACGCTGGAGAACCAGCGTCTAATCCCAACCCGTACCGACCAGGATATTACCCACCATATCAGCCCGCCTGATATTGTTTCCATCAAAGGGGGTGACATTAAAGTGTTATCCGCCGGACGAGTCACTGATAAATTCTTTAAGCGTGTTCAGCCGGTCAAACGCCGGCCTGAGCGGGTTGAGCTAAGCTCAATCGGTGGTATGGATTCCGCTATCGTACAATTTGTCGTTAAAGGAAAGGGCAGCTTTACTATAACAGTCGATTCCGCTAAAGGCGGTGTACTTACTAAAAATCAATTACTGCCTTAATCCAGTTTAATTTGTTGTTTCGACTGAAGGTTTTAACGTCGAGATTACCTTCTTATATCGTTATATATGGCCTCGATTAATCCGGCCTCATTTTCCTTAAATTCGCTTTTTATTTCTTCTAAACTTTTCTTCTCTTCGATGAAGGTTTTGACTTTTTCCTGTCGTTTTTTCATCTGGTCGATATGTTTCCTGATTCCCTGCCGATTTGTCATTTCGCTATGGCCGCTGCAGAATTTCTCAGCATCTATTGTTTGAAGCATTTTTGTAAGTGTCTTAATATACTCAATGGAATTGCCGCCTTTATAGGAATGGATAAGTTGGGGTCGTGTTAAAAATATCTGGTCTCCGATAAAAGCTGTCTTTTCCTCCGGAAAATATACGACAATGTCCCCGGTGGTATGTCCGACGCCGAAATACCATAACTCTACCTTCTTCGAACTGAGATAAATATCCATCTTATCACGAAAGGTTATTGAAGGAACGAAAGGTGCTAATTCAGGTCTGCTCCATTCCGATGGAGTTCCATTTCGTCTTGGATGAAAAAACTCTTTTCGGCAATTCTCATGTGCGACAAAAGTCACTGTTGCGGGGAAATATCGATTCCCTGATATGTGATCACCGTCACTGTGGGTGCTTACAAGATACTTTATCGGCTTGTCGGTAATCTGCCTGACTCCTTTGATTACCTGGTCAACAGACTGCTTATCCATTTTTGCATCGATTATAAGAACTCCATTATCACCGATATATGCCCCTCCATTTGCGCCCCTTCCACCCGCAATTTCAAAGAGCCTGTCGGATATTTTCTTGAATTGAACAGGCTGGGCTCCTCTGCCCTGACCAAATGAATTTGAAACAAATACAAGAAGAAAAGCAGAAGTAATAATTATTTTAATATTCTTATTCATCTTAAAACCACCTTTAAATATTTAGATTGCTAACCAGATGACATGTCTTCTACTTCGTCTATGGTTTTCGGTATTTTCTTACCCAGCACGCGATAGCCGTTCTCTGTAACCAAAACATCGTCTTCTATTCGAACACCACCAAAATCCTCGTATTTCTTCACCATATCGTAGTTAATATATTGGGAATTTTTATTCTCAGTATTCCATCGTTTTATCAATTCGGGAATGAAATAAATTCCCGGCTCCACTGTTATTACGAAACGTGCTTCAAGCTCCTTGCCAAGCCTCAAAGACCTCCAGCCAAATGCGGGATTCCGTCGAATCGTATCGGTATAACCGACGTAATCCTCTCCAAGACCTTCCATATCATGCACATCCAGTCCCATCATATGTCCCAATCCACATTGGAAGAACAATGTATGGGCTCCGGCGCTAACAGCTTCATCGATATCTCCTTTCATCAGTCCCAGATCTTTCAGGCCCGAGGCGAGAACTGTGCAGGCGAGGCGATGGACGTTTCTGAATTCGACGCCCGGCTTAACGGCCCCGATGGCCTGCTCCTGCGCATCGAGGACGATGTTATAGATTTCTTTTTGATGCTGAGTAAATTTGCCGCTTATGGGAACGGTTCGTGTGATGTCGCTGGCGTAGCCAAGGCCGGTTTCGACGCCGGAATCGTTGACAGCGATGTCGCCGGCTTTCATTATATTGTTATGGCTGTGGTTATGGAGCGTTTCTCCGTGGACTGAAAAAATGGTTGGAAAAGACAATCGCCCGCCGAGTGACAGGACGATGCCTTCCATCGCTCCGGCGATTTGACGCTCATAAATGCCGGGTTTCGACATTTTCATCGCTGCGGTCTGCATTTCATAGGAAATATCGAGAGCGTTTTCTATTTCGCTGATTTCCTGCTCGCTCTTTATAGACCTTTGGGCGACTACCGCTCTAATGAGTGTTTCTGAGACATGCTCCTGCACTCTAATCGGGGAAATATCCAGCAATTCGGCAATCTTCAGTGTGTTCCGGGCCCTGTACTGGGGAAGAAAATGAATATCTCTGCCTTGCTGGACAGCTTGTTCTAATGTGGACTGCAATTTATCAAGCCCGGCGGTTTTGCTGATACCAACTTGCTGGCACCGCTCACTCAAAAGCGGTTGCGGCCCTGTCCAGATAATATCGTCAACCGTCAAATCATCGCCGAAGATAATTTCTTTGTCCCGATCCACGTCTATAATCGCAGCTAAAGATGAACAATCAAGCCCGAAAAAGTAGAGAAATGAACTGTCCTGCCTGAAAGGGTACTGATTGTCCGGATAATTCATCGGGCTTTCTTCATTGCCTAAGAAAAGAATTAATCCTGATTGAATCTGCTCTTTTAAGCGGCCCCTTCTTTCAATATAGACATCAGCGGTAAACATTTGTCAATCACCTCCGGTTGGCTGTTTCTTTTGAGTCAACAAGCTGACAACTACCAGGCAAATCACCGATAGAGTTATGGCTGGCAGCACCGCGTCGACATCTGCTATCTTAGCGGGTAAGCGATCCTGGATGACTTCTCCCCACAAAAGAGTAGTAATAGTGCCGGCGAGGATCGAAGTGATGGCGCCCGGCTTGGTTGCGCCCTTCCATAACAGTGCAGCTACGAGGCACGGAGTGATGGCTGAGCCGTAAACTGTGAACGCATACAGCGACTTTTCAAATACGGTCGTGCTCTCGGCAAATGCCAGCGAAATGAGCCATGCGATGATCCCGAAGCTCAGTACCATCAGGCGGCTCATAAAGACTATTTTTTTTTCGGGAGCCTTCGGATTAATATGCGCCTGGTAGATGTCCTTGATGAAGGTCGTAGCCGGTACTAAAAGAAATGAATCTGCGGTGGAGATGATGATCCCAACGACGGTTATCATAAATAAAAGTCCGAGGGCCATAGGCAGAAAGTGTCTGGCGGCGTAGATTAGAACATAGCGTCCGTTTTCCGGATCAGGTATCAGGCTGCTGGCGAACCAGGCCTCAGCGATGATTAATTCCTCTATTATCAGGGCGACAAAAATCATGACGATCACTGCCTTCTTAGCACTCTTGGCATTGCGGCTGGCAAATATACGCTGATACTGATTTGCGTCACCAAGAACAAGCAGAAAAACCGGCAGACAAAAATTGATATAATCCACTGGCCCCCACACGCCTAACATCCGCATATGATCGGGCCGGTCACCCATTTCTGCAAAGGCGGCTGCCATCCCGGCGAATCCGCCCGCCTTTACTAACGCGATGGGAAATGCAATCAATAAAGTCCCTATGATGACAGTTCCAGTGACGACATCCGCAAAGGCCAGACTCATCAGGCCGGCCAGCATCGTATAGGCCACAATAAAAATAGCAGCGATGATTGTTGCTTTCTCCGAGGTCAGCTTGGGCTCATGCAGGTAAACCTTTCCTATTTTAGGTGGTTCGGCTAATCGGAAGATCTCCTCATTCTTACCAAAGCCTTCACCGTATCCGGAAATCGTAATCCTCGTGAACGTATTGGGTTTGATAGCAAAGAGATTGTTTAGATCATCAATTGTCTCTATCTCGGAAGCTTCAAAATTATCCAGGGAACCGGCTGCCGTAACAAGGGGTGAGATGGACTCGGCCTCGCGTGCCGTTTGCAAAATCTTTTTGATCCCAATGATCTCAGTAGAAGGTACCACGAGAACGGTGAACCGTGCGGGCTTGTTGGACCACTGCCCCGTACTCTTATCTTTTGTATCGAATTCAATGTGTGCCACGCCGGTCCAATCGGCTGGAGGTTCATACCGAAAGTAGCCTTTGCGGACCTGTCTAATGGTCAGCATACTCCCGCTATCGAGCACGACACGATTCTTCTTGCCTGTAATTACTTCAAGCACCATGCCCCCGGCATTGAACTGGTAACCCACTATTACCATATAGGCAAGGATCAGGGCCACGACGGCTAACATCCGTGCAGTACCTCCGAAACGCTTGCCGATGATCTCCGGTACACTGAGCGCCTCGATGTTGCGAGCTCGGGTGGCGATAAAAGATAACAGAATCATCCCGATGAATGTCCCGCAGGGAAGCCATAAAGCAGACATGCCGACCTCATACGTTTTTCCGGCGTTGCCTACTATGGAACCTGTACCTATCCAGCAGGCCAGCATCGTACAGACCAGAACCCACGGTGAGAGGGTCCTGCCCGCCACTGAGAAATCGGCCTGCGTCTTGACCTGCCGGGATTTATAAATCCCGATACCGGTCAGTACGAGTAAATAGACAAATATGGCAATTAAATAAGTCATCTATCCCTCGATAATATACAAAGAAAAGAAATGTAAGCAAGAGCTTAAATCTTAAACTGCTGAGAATAATAGTAGAATTCTATATGTCATTTAACAAACTGTTCGACGAAATATTTTGGTGTCAATGGTTCTCCGGTTGCCCGTCTGATCATCTCGTTCCATTGATAAGCGGCTCCGGGTTCTAAGACCTTTTCGCGGATAAAATTTCCCACCTCTTTTTGGCCGACATAACTTACGTCTTCATCCGATTTAAGCATTAGAACTTTTTGGACAATGTGGTTATGCAGTTGAGAAGCCAACAGCTCACCCATCATATAGTTGTGATAATAACATGGCGCAGTGGTGAAATGAAGCTTTGATGCCCAGCCCGCATCGACCGGTCCGGGAGGTCTCTTAACGAACTGATATTTCTCAACCAAATCCCACCAGAGTGTGTTAAGGTCCTGGTCGGGGTCGGTATATAGCTGCTTTTCAAAAGTGTACATAACCATGGCCCAGCGAGCAAAAAGTACCTGCTGGAAACGAAGATATTTTTCACTGATCCTTTCAATTTTCGCAACTTGTGGTTCCGACAGTCCCAACATTTGCTGCATCCAGGCTGCATTCCGGCTCAATCTTCCGAAAAACATCGCGATAGCTTCGGTAGTAAAACTATGGGCAGGCTCCCTGAGCAGCCAGGGCTCTTTCCTGTCATGGTATTTGCTGTAAACCGCATGGCCCAGTTCGTGCAATATAGTCTCCATCCAGCGTTCGGTATTTTGAAGGTTACACAAAATACGAACATCCCCGTGGCGGTCCCCTTCAAAGCTGAAAGCATGTGGATATTTACCCTCACGGTCATATAAATCACTTTTGGCGAGAATATCATCCACAGGCAGGCCGATACCAGCGTAATATTTTTCCGCTAATTCCTTGATGTCCCGGTCTTTGTAATAGATATCCAAATCCAGGTCATAAACCAGAGG
>CAZWME010000057.1:0-4358 GCA_964634515.1 uncultured Pirellulales bacterium
ATGTCCTGTTTGGCTATAGAAGGATCGAAACTCACGACCCTGATTTCGGGGCTGTTGGCAAGGGCCCTGAGTATCGCCTGCTCAATTGTAAGGGCAACAGTCTTTCTTCCCGTGTTGGGGTCTATAACAATCTCAACCTCATCCGTAATTCCATCCGGAGTTGGTTTAAGCAGGTCCAGAGGCTGCTGAGAGTTCTTGCCCTCCGTATCGACCCTCTGCTGGGGGCCTTGATAGGATAGAGTCTGCTGATAAGAAACCAAAGCACCCTGTTCGTCAACTTCATCGGAAACACAACCGGTTAACTGAGCAAAGAGAACACATGACAGAGTACAAAGAACAGATAATAGATAATCTGATTTTGCCGTAAGGCATCCTGTGGACTGACTTTTCACTTCCGGCGCACCTGGATTTGAACGATTGCCAAATAGAAAAGCATCTCCTTTAGAACTCATTTTAAACTCCTCAATCTATTTTCTTGAAGGCGGAAAGATAATCTCAACGTGTTCTCCGGCCGGCCTGTTCGATTTGTTCGGAACTTCTATGCGAACTCTCAGGGTGCCGCTGGCCGCGTCGGCGACTGCGGCTATGTAAATAATATTCCCTTCCAAAGATGCCCTGTTCGGGTTTGGAAACACGACCATCGCCGTTTTTTTGGTAGTAAGATCCATGGCCTGGATTAAAGGCACCGGGACATCAATCCAGAGCGGATCGATCTGGACGACACGAACCACATCAGTGAGGGCATTAATTGATTCGCCTGCCTCGACATGAATTTTTTCAATCCTTCCATCTATAGGACTTGCCAGAGACATCTTTTCAACCTGCACCTTGACCTCATCATATTTTCTCTCTGCCTGTTCGTGCTCGAACCTGGCAAGCTGAAGCGACAACTCAGCCATCCTTACACTTAACCTGGCATGTTCCACTTCCAGCTCCGTTGCCGCATTCTGTGCGGCTGCTTTTTCCAGCTTTTGAAGGTCAACTTTTTTCTGGGCTAAAGATGCATCGCTGGCCTGTATTTGTGTAGTATCGTCGCTTGCCGCTTTGAGCTGAGCAAGTTGTATCTGCTCGACAGAATCATCCTGCTGAACAAGCACCTGCCCGGCCTTTACCCAGGCTCCTTCAACGAAATGAACTTTCGCAATACGCCCGGGCTGAACATAGGACAGAGTTATATCCGAGCTGGGATTCGTAATCGCTCGTACTGTCGAATTTGACGATGCGGCCTGCAAACCACTAAGAAATAAAACAAATATAAAACAGGAACCAGTAAAAAGCTTTTTCCCAATCTTCATATAAAACCTCACTTATCTGATAATTTTACTCTGTCATTACATCCTTATATCGGACAAAACTACAATTGAGATTATGCATCCCTGTTTATCGGAACTTTCAATTGCTCGCTTTATTTCCAATTTCATCGCCGCCCGACAGCCGTATTCCAATACCCGCTGAAGCATCTCTTAATTCTTACGAAAATGTAATCATATCCAGAATATCAGCACTGAAAGCCAAAAAAAACGTTACTTCTAAGATACAGGCT
This sequence comes from uncultured Pirellulales bacterium, assembly GCA_964634515.1. GTDB lineage: Bacteria > Planctomycetota > Phycisphaerae > Sedimentisphaerales > Anaerobacaceae > NIOZ-UU13. The sequence continues at coordinate 1,544 of CAZWME010000057.1, forward strand.
GGCACTTTAATATAGATTCATACAAAAAGAAGGAAGATTTGATTTTGCGATTTTTTTTTCAAGGCACGTGATGATGCTATTCTGGAGAAAGATAAAATGAAGCGTATATGGAAAATGCTGAAAGGTAATCAGCGTTCACGAAAACAACAATCAGCGAACGCCAAACCCGTATTCGAGAACCTTGAGCCAAGACTCTTATTAAATGCGGTTCCTTATATACAGGACTTCAGCCTGGGCAAGCCTGATGCTGCCGCCGGCTGGGATTACTACTCGGATAATGAGGGACGGATTGAGGTCGTTAGCGACCGTCTGCAAATGGACGATACCGCAGGCAACAGCATCTACTCTTCAAATGAGGCGATTTTGCACGTGAACCTGACCGGCAAGACGAGTGTAACATTGACGCTGGATCACTGGAGCCTGGGAGATGAGAATGATGCCCTTCCCGCAAGTTTCGTGGGCCGGTTTAAAGGCGATGGGATAGCCTTGAGCGTCGATGGCCTGAACTGGGTGAAAGTAACCGATCTGACTATTGATTTTACGAATCAATCATTCAAACTGGACTCTGCCCTCGAACAGGCCAAAATCGCCGCCAATAGTGCGGACGTTTCGGATGTTCAAATCAAGTTCCAGCAGTATGATAATTATTCCGCATCCACAGATGGGCGACAATTCGATAATATCAAGATCCAGGCTACAACTGTCGTTGCTCAGACGGTCCCTTTCTTACAGGATTTCAGTCTGGGCAAGCCCGATGCGGTAGGAGGCTGGGAGTATTACTCGGACAGCAAAGGGCGAATTGAGGTGGTAAGCGGGCGTCTGCGTATGGACGCCTTGACAGACGGCACGTATTCTTTAAACGAGGCCATTTTACATGTTAATTTAACCAATACAACCGGTGTAACACTAACGCTTGACCACTGGAGCCTGAACGATGAGAACGATCCGCTTCCCGCCAGCTTTTTTAAACGGTACAAAGGTGATGGGATCGCATTAAGTGTTGACGGTCAGAACTGGGTCAAGGTAACTGACCTGACCGTAAACTTTACTAATCAATTGTTCAACCTGGACGCTATTATTCAGCAGGCAAAGACAGCCGCCAGCAGTACGGATCTTTCAAATGTGCGAATCAAATTCCAGCAGTATGATGATTTCCGCGCAAATACAGATGGCCGTGAATTCGATAATATAAAGGTAAAAGCCACATTAATCGCTCCGGAAATGGACGTTCTGGGTAACGGTCAAATCATTGTTGACGGTGATACCACCCCGAATTCTATCGACCACACGGACTTTGGAAGTGTTCAGCAGGGCAGTTCTACAGTGCGAACGTTTACAATAATGAACACCGGAACCGCTATTCTTAACATCACAAGCGTTCAAAGGATAGGCAGCAGCGATTTTAGCGTGGTCCAGCAGCCCGCTTCTATGGTTGCCGCCAATGGAGGAACCACAACATTCAAGATACAGTTTGCACCCAGCAAGTCGGGCCTTCATACCGCGACGATTCTGATTGCCAACAATGATGCCAATGAAGATCCATATAACTTCGTGATTCAGGGCACAGGCCTGGTTATCCCGACCGAGCCGGAGATAGATGTTCTGGGTAACGGTTATATCATAATAGACGGCGATACCACGGCGAATTCTATCGACCATACGTACTTTGGGAGTGTTCAACAGGGCAGTTCTACAGTGCGAACGTTTACAATAATGAACACCGGAACAGCCGCTCTTAACATCGCGAGCGTTCAAAGAATAGGCAGCAGCGATTTTAGCGTGGTCCAGCAGCCCGCTTCTATGGTTGCCGCCAACGGAGGAACCACGACATTCCAGATACAATTTGCACCCACCAGCCACGGTCTTCATACCGCGACGATTCAGATTGCCAACGATGATGCTAATGAAAATCCATATGATTTCGTGATTCAGGGTACTGGCCTAGTTACCCCAACTGTGCCGCAGGCGATTCCTTATATACGGACCTTCAGCCTGGGCAAACCCGATGGTAGCAGTGGTTGGGAGTATTATTCGGACAATGAAGGCCGAATCGAAGTGGTTAGCGGCCGTTTGCGTATGGATGATACAATAGACGATACCACTTACTCTCTTAACGAAGCGATTTTGCATGTAAACCTGACCGGCAAGACCGGCGTAACACTGACACTGGACCACTGGAGCCTGAACGATGAGGTTGACTCTATTATTCCCAATAGCTTCACAGGCCATTATAAAGGCGATGGGATAGCTTTAAGCGTCAACGGCCTGGACTGGGTAAAAGTAACAGATTTTACTGTCAATTTCACGAATCAGACGTTCAACTTAAATACAATACTGCAACAAGCCAAAATAGTTGCCGGCAGTACAGATGTTTCAAACGTCCGAATCAAGTTCCAGCAGTATGACAATTATTCCGCAAACACAGATGGGCGTGAAATCGACAATATTATTGTCAATTTCGGTGCTAATCAGGCACCTGTCATTTCATCTGTGACGGCCAGTCCATCTGTAATTTCAGATACCCAAACTTCTCAATTACAGGTAGTTGCATACGACCCGGACAGCGGTCCTAATCCGTTGACATATAACTGGTCCGTGCCATCCGGCCAGGGCAGTCTGGACGACTCAAGTATAACAAATCCGATATATACGCCACCGGATGTAAGCGGTACACAGACCTTCACACTGACAGTAAAGGTCTCAGACGGCGAAGACATCACCTCAAAGACAGTTAACATTACGGTAACGGACACAATCCCTGTTAATCAGGCACCTGTTATCTCATTAGTAACGGCCAGTCCATCTACCATCTCAG
>CAZWME010000057.1:4458-13072 GCA_964634515.1 uncultured Pirellulales bacterium
CGGCACTATAGCGTTGTATAGCTGGGGCAATGCGGGCGCTTACTTCGATGATATCTTAGTTGAAAGTTTGTCCGGAGTTAATCAGGCACCTGTTATCTCATTAGTAACGGCCAGTCCATCTACCATCTCAGATGCCCAGACTTCTCAACTACAGGTAGTTGCATACGACCCGGACAGCGGTCCTAATCCCTTGACATATACTTGGTCTGTACCTACGGGTGCTGGTAGTCTGAACAATGCAAATATAGTCAATCCGATTTACACGCCGCCGGATGTAAGCGGTACACAGACCTTCACACTGACAGTTGATGTATTCGATGGCCTTGTCACCACCTCCCAGACAGTTGATATTACGGTAACAGACTCTCAGGGCCCCCAGATTCTTCTATCAGAGGACTTTAACGATGGCAACTACAACGGCTGGATACTGGTAGAACAGGGTATTCTCGCCGGTCCTATGGCCTGGTCGGCCGCAACCGGCGTTATGGTCCAAAGCTCAAATGTCCACACAGGCCCTCTCGATACGTTACCTAAATTAGGGACATTTGCATACTGGCAGGCCGGCTCCGCATGGACAGACTATACAGCTTCGGCTAAGATTAAATCCAACGACAATGACGGCATAGGCATTATGTTCCGCTACCAGGACGAGAATAACTACTACAGATTTACATGGGACATGCAAAGGAGCACTCGCAACCTGGTTAAATGTGAAAACGGCCAGTTTACCCTCCTGGCCGAAGATTCGGTTCCATATGTTACCGGCCAGGAATATCAGGTTAAGATTGCCGCCCAGGGAAGTACATTGAAACTCTCTATAGACGGCAGTCAGATTTTCTCAGTAAACGACAATACCTTTTCATACGGCACTATAGCGTTGTATAGCTGGGGCAATGCGGGCGCTTACTTCGATGATATCCTGGTAACAAAGTAGAAAACTGTGACGATATACAAACAAAAATACCTAAATCTTTTTGTGATTCTATAGCTATTGAAAAATAACGTACGTGGAGATTTCTGAAAAAAAGAATTTTTGGAGGACCATATTATGAATGGTTACAAAGTAAGAGGGACATTGGTATGTATTCTGGTGGTTATATTTTATACCATTAACTTTGTTGAAGCCCAGCCAACAAGCGCGCCCTCAAATAATCAATGTCAAAATGCGATGCGTATAGGAGAGGTTATTAACCAGTCATTCAACACTTCATATGCAACTTTCGACGGTCCCGGGCACTGCACGAGAAGCCCGAATATATGGTACCGCTATACTGCTTCGCGCACCTGTAATGTCACTGTTAGCCTCTGTGGAAGCAATTACGACACGGTACTGGCAATTTACAGAGGTTCTGAGTGCTATCCTCAGCAACATAATATAATCGGGTGTAATGATGACGCCTGCGGCCGACAATCCGAAATCACCTTCCCCGCGACAGCCGGTTATGAGTACCTGATCGAAGTCGGCGGATTCGGTGTTAGCATCGGCACTGGAGTAATAAGTATCAGTTGCGATGCGGAGCCGCCAGTACACCTTAACAACGATGACTGTCAGAATGCAAAGCTAATCGGCGACGTAACAGGCCTGCCATTCGACACCAGCGATGCAACGTTCGACGGCCCAGGCCACCAAATATTAAGCCCGAATATCTGGTACATTTATACCGCTACGTGCACGGGCGAAGCCACAGTCAGCCTGTGCGGCAGCAGCTACGATACCAAACTGGTCGTATATAACGGAGGTGCCTGCAATCCGTCACAAAGCAGACTGATAGAATGGAACGACGACTTCTGCGGCTGGCAGTCCGAGATAACCCTTGAAGTAACCGCCGGACAGCAGTACCTCATCGAAGTCGGCGGATTCGGCGACAACACCGGCCAGGGGCTGATAAGTGTCAGTTGCGAGGGCTCAGCACCAACATCACAATCAGACCTCGGCGACGCACCGGACAGCACCAATAATTTCGGACGTAATATGACCGCATATCCCAAGGGAGGACCTTCGGGAGTCCGAGCCCATTATCCGACCGTCTATAACGACGGCAGGACCACAGGGCCTTTCGGACCGATTCATCTGAATGCTGAAAGAGTGGTGGCCCATCTGGGTAAGAATATTACCGGTGAGAATGAGGCTGACTCAGGCCCGGACCAGGACATCACTAATAATATCAGACCCACAACCAACACGCCAGACAATGACAACAGTGATGATGGTATTGTTTTCCCGGTAAATATGCCAAAATGCCGCTGGACTACGCTTGACTATATCGTCAACGTTATCAATCCTGGTACCAACCTTTATGTCAATGTCTGGTGCGACTGGAACCGTGATGGCGACTGGGATGATAGTTCTCTCACCAATCCGTCTCTCGCCTGTTCCAAGGGGATTGTGTCCGAGTGGGCGGTACAAAATCAGTATCTTATCAATCTGCCGGTCGGATTAAACCAAATCACTTCGAAGGCATTCCTGTCATGGCACCCGGATATAGGTAGAAAGCAAATATGGATGAGGATTACTCTTTCCCCGAAGCCCTGGACAGTCGGCAGTGCCCCCGGCATCAGAGGTAATGGTGGTTCGGGACCACGGGACGGCCACGAATTCGGCGAGACGGAGGATTACTACTTTATTCCGGATTCAAGCTTCTCGATATGTGAAGATTACAACGGTGACGGTGTAATTGACCACGAGGACCTGGCGGCTTTCACGACAGACTGGCTTGAGAACTGTCCGTAGTAAATTTGACGGTTATTTGATTTAAGCAACAAGGCTGTGAGTGAGATCCACTCGCAGCCTTTCTTATTTCTATGAAGCCAAGCCTGTGATAATAGAACTTAGTGCATGTCAACCGACACACAGTCGACGAGTATAGAGGGCACGGACGTACAGTATCTATCAACAACTGAATGGATATTAAGAAAACTGCACCAAGGTCCCTATTTAGTGGAGTGCGTTCCTCGGCAGGAAATAAGTTCCGGGGCTGGCACTACCATCAGGATATGGCACAGTACCATCGGCGGAAATAGAAACTTTCATAGGTACGACATCTGAGGCCGAATAGCTCTCAACATGACCATCGGTGTATGATGCTTTCAGCTTAATTTCAGGAGCATTCCCCAGAGGACTCCTGCGCGACCAAAAAGATGAAAGGAGATATGTTTCCTCAGTAATATCAGCTCCGTCAAATGGCTCGCAACTACTGTATGATTCCGGGTTTCTCCAGTGGTTATAACCAAAATAATCGCTTACAAGCAACTTGCTGTATCTTCGGCCGCTGGCGGGACCCTGCGGTCCTCTGAAAACGCCTCTGCGTCCGCCAAGATAACCTCTATAGTTCCAATAAAAACAGTATGAACCTCCAACCGGATCGGCAGGGAAAGAGTTCCTGGGATTGTCCCAATTGTCACCGGCATCCCACGCCTGCTGTAAATGCTCGTATTTATGCGGTACATTCGGACAATACATAGTACTCGCATCGGTTATGTATTTCCTGAGGTATTCGCTCATCGCACGGTGCAGTTGGGGGCTACGGCGTCTGTTACCGGTTAACTTGGTTGAGTCCGTCCAGTTCCAAGTGTCACCAGCTCCAATCGTTGCAACCGATTCGGGATATCTATCATCGTTGTCCGAGGCGAAGAGATTCATGGTGGACGTAATCTGTCTCATGTTGTTCATGCTCATCATCGAGCGTGCCTGAAGCCGTATTCGATTGAATGCGGGCAGCGAAATAGCCATGATTAATGAGATGATGGACATAACCACAAGCAGTTCAATCAGCGTAAAGCCACGCTTTTGTATCTTGCCTACCTGCATATATGTAAATTGGGCGCGGATTCTTCTATCCTCCTACCGTGCTCAGAATACTATTTATGCGCTCTTTGGGCGCCTCGAGCCAACTTTCCTCATTATACTCGCGATTCAATCCTTTGTCAACCATAAAATTTACCGGTTTTTATCGGATGCATCATTTTTGACAGCCAGGAGACAAACATCTCAGTTGTGAGAACAGGTTCCAATAGACAAAAAAACCTTCCTATTTCTTGGCCTCTCTTCTTTTATCGTCAACACTAAGCTTTTTACCTAAAAAGACTTATGGCAATTATCTTCATATCGTAAAATATTATTTTACTGAGGTATCTATCACAACCTCAGTGATGAGCATTATGAAAGCCACCGGCTAATGATACCATGGAGGTACTTTAATTATATGGTTTATACTTCAAACAATCGTTTCAAATCATATCTTATCAATGACGATTATTCCTGATATTACCAGGACGGCCCACTCTTGCTCGCGAAGGGTGTTCCACCATAAGCTCCCATGTTTACTCTGCCTCCATGAGGTTTCTGCTCACGTCCTGTGTGCACGCCAGGGACGCCGCTATCGATACAAGGACCTGTTTGCGAGTCCGTCGTCCAAGTTCCACTATTCGGCAAATATCTGCCGTATTCAGACTGCAAATGATAGTCGCCATTGTTAATATCAGCGAATATTGGATCTTTACTTATATTGCCGAGGTTACTATCACCAGGCTCCAATGCTCCAAGACAACTGTAGCGAGCACGGCATTGCTCCAGGTCACCGAATTGATTGTTCCAAAAAATGCAGTTGGTTATGCTCGGATCAGAACCTCCGTAAGCAGTAATCCCAAACTGGTTATTAACTATAGTCAGATTAGTAAGCTCAGGCGAAGCACTATGACAAAAGATAGCTCCCTCTCCACAGTTAGTGATTACAAAATTACGCAGGACGCTTCTTGAACTCTCTGCAAATTGAAAAGTAAATGCATAGTCATTAGACGGAGCCTTGACCACCGCCGCATCGTCCGCGCTCTGAATTGTTATTGCTTTACCGACAACAAATACAGCTTCACGATAGGTTCCCGGCCAGACCATTATGGTATCGCCGTCATAAGCCTCAGCCACCGCTTCCTGTATGGTTCTGAATGCCTGGTTCCTGCTTAGGCCGGAATTATACTTATTTCCCTTTGATCCATCTACATGAAAGATAAGAGGGCCGATACTTTTGCTTGCCTCACGTGTCCCGCCATATGCTCCCATGTTGATACGCTTGTTATTCGGGAAAGGCTCTGCTCCTATCGGGTCCTGGGGGTCACCTGCATCTATACAAGGACTATGGCTGCTAAAAGAATCATTGATCCAACTTCCCGAATCAAATCGGCCCAGGTTAGACCGAAGATGATAGTCACTTCCTCTTGATGCGAACATAGGTACAGAATCGATATTGCCTTGTCCGGAATAATATCCCTGGATATTCGAATAGCGAACGGGGTTGGACGACAGCGAACCTCCGAGCGAGACTGCTGAGCCACCATTATACCATATGATACTGTTTCTGATTGCCATATAGCTTGCATCGGCATGAAGCCCCGTATGTGTATTGTCAGCAATTGTGCAGTTTGTTATGTTCACACGGGCATTCGAATCCGAGAAGATGCCGCCACCAGCCTCGGCAGTATTATTCGAAACGATGCAGCGTTCTAATGTGGCTTGTGCGGAGGAGCCTCCACAGTAAAGACCTCCCCCCCTAACATTTCCCTGTGCGTTATTAAAAGAAATATCGCAACCGGACAACATAAGCCTGCTTTGCCAGCAATATACACCAGCTCCGAAACTTTTATCAAAACCGATGTTCCTCTCGATAATACAATTGACAATCCTGGCATCAGAGCCTTTAGTAAGGCCGATACCAGCTCCATATCCACCAGATTGTGCCTGTCCAAAGCCACCGGCCTGACATCGTTCGACAGTACAATCAATAATCAAAGGCGAACCACCAACAGAACCGATACCGCCTCCCAGCTCGGCGCCACATTGGGTTATAACACAATCAATTATGCTCGGGCTGCTGTATTCACAGTATATGCCGGCACCAATCGGATGTGCAGGACTTGAACTCCAATTATTGTCAGACGGAATTTCAGAGCCAGACAATAAAGCTCCCTTGATTGTAAAACCGCGAAGGACAGAATTGCGGTTTTCTCCTCGGTGGAAATAGAAACCTCTGTGGCCTTCATTGCCAGTACAGTCAATGGTCGTTCGTCCCGGCCCGGATGAGCTACGTACGGTGATTGTCTTACCCTTGAAGTCGATATCCCAATTACCATCGCCTTTATAGGTGCCAGGGGAGACCTCCACGATATCACCATAAGACGCTGAATCAATAGCCTGCTGGATGGTGGCAAAATCCCGAGGTACTTCAATAGTGGCAGGAGACGAACTTAAGAACACCTCAATATTATCGATCAAGACCTCAGTTCCACGGAATTTGACATAACAGACGCCACTGACAGATTCCAGAGGGATGTTATGACTTCCCTGCCCCAGATGCCGTGCCGACGACCAAATGACACCATCGTCCGAGAGCGAGTATTGTAAAGAGCCCGAAACCAGGTCGGTGGTGTCCTGAAAACGTATGTCAATATTCAGGTATCCACTAACAGCACTGTACGACTGAGCCGAAGCAATTGGAAAGCAATAACCCAAAACTGCCGGCTCGCCGTTGTAATCCCCGAAGCCTAATTCTTGCTGCTGCTGGGTATCACTATGGTACAGGTATGATTCCGACGGGGGAAAAGCCCCCTGTGGCCAGTATATCGAGTGAAGGTAGCTGTCTTGTTCAGCTTTGTTGGTCCTGAAATCATCCCGGTATTCATAGGCATGAATCCGACCTGGAACCAGGCACACCGCAACACTTACCACAATAGCGGCAGTAATCCAATTCCAACCTGTTCTTGCCAGCATCATCTTCATTGCTTTTCGTGGACCTAATATAATACCTCATGTTAATTAACAGTGTCCTCCGTGGTTTTGGATAACCCTTGTGCTTACAATCGGCGGTAATTTATCCGAGTGATCCCTCCACTAACTGCTCAAGCCACAAAAGACCCGAGCTGCTCTTTGATTCTCCCCGTCTGTTGGATCTGTCCGGAGATACAAACTCTCCATGAATAACTTCGTCAATTGTCTGAATATACGAGAATTTCAGATTCCCCTTCTCGCCCTGGTCGGTCGAAAAGGTGATTTCATCAATAACATCAGTTTCCAAATCGATGTTGTAGATTATCCTAAGTCCTTCACGAATTAACTCCACTTGTGCAAATCGGCTGCCCGGGGTATGCTTTGTTTCAAATCGAACACGCTGTGCAGCCGCGTCGCGACGAACTATATCGATCGTGTGCAGTCCCAGCCAGGGTCTGGTGAGTCCTTTGAAGAAACTGCCGCTCTGGTATTTAACGAACTTCTCAGACGGCGAATTGTACACATAAGCCTCATTTTTCGAATCAACTATCGTCATAGAACCGACCCGCAGTTTCAGCCAGGGACTGTATTGTTTACTTGTAGCGTAAACAAACGGTATTCTTCCCGTTGCTGAAACATTCTTTCCGTTTACCTGGCCGGAAATTCTAAAGTAAGTCCAACCGCGTTTATGCATAGCATCGCGGTTATCAATAATCCTGGCTGTCGCAGGCCAGTCAGATTGAAAGTAACCCTCTTCCAAAACGTTGGAATGTCGGATAGCCCACGGCTCAGAGTTATCTTTATTGCGTGCGGAAACAACCAATAGACCTTTACCTTTGGCCGGTAAATGTTTCATGACACGTGGGCTTTGCTCAACGCGGCAGATAAAATCGACCAATTTAGGATCATCTGTGGGGAACTTCAGAACGCTAAAGTCACTGGCCCATGTACGGTAATTGTTAATGTGAACGCTATTGTTTCCGAAGGAGTAATTTGCATGTTCGTTCTGCAGTATCAGCTTGTACGACTTTTCGCCAACCACACCGGATGTCGCCCGCATCATCATGAATTGTGATGTACCTTGGGGAAAATAGTACCAATGCTCTTCGGCGGCATTGCTGTTCTGGTCGAACTGGCTGATAACCTGAGTATTAGCCGGGCGAGGAACATCGGCGTCCTTCCAGGGTGCCGATGTGGTCACTATCGTGCCGGCCGTCAAAGCTCCGGCTGCTGTGAACGTAACAATCGCGGTTTTTGTGGTCGCCAGTCCGACTATTCCGGTTAGCAAGCCCACTTTTACTGTAGAAGCAGAGATTGAAATCTGTGCTGCAGCGGCCTTACTTGGAGCTGTAATCTTTCCGAAGAGCATGAGAGCCGCCAGGAGAGAACCCTTGCCAAAACCGTTACGTGACAGCTCTTTTTGTAAGGCCTTTTTCGCACGTAAAAACAGCATACGCGTACTAAATTCGCTGCAACCCAGCGACTCGGCAATTTCCGAATGCGTCATACCATCATAACAGCGCATTATCAGGACCGCTTTATGACGCGTCCTGAGCTTTTTCATCGCCCCTGAAACAATCTGTTTCAACTCTTCGCTAACGAGGTTCTCCAGCCCATCCTGTCGGTCTTTGAATCTGCCTTTGCGTTTCGCACTGGAGACCGCTAACCTTTTTTGTGTCTGCTCGGTTCTGTAATGACGCCGCAGCTTGTTTACGGCTATACCGTAGAGCCATGGCCAGAATCGATCATTGTTTTTTAGCTTTCCCAACACTTTGCACATCTCCAATAAAGTCTCCTGTACGATTTCCTGAGCCAGGTCATCTCGCTGAGTAAGACGATAGACATATGTCCGCAGGC
>CAZWME010000058.1:0-13045 GCA_964634515.1 uncultured Pirellulales bacterium
TTTTTTGCGTAGGGTCTCCATGCCAATACGCGCCCGCTACGGACATGACCTTAAAACTTCCAGCTTTAGCTGTACTCGGTACATGCGGGCCGCGACACAGGTCTTCGAAGTTGTCCGAGTGCGAATAGAAACTAATATTATCACTGTCGGCGCGGTTTATATTGTCGGTCTTGTATTTATCGCCAGCCAATTTAGCAAGTGCATCGGCCTTAGTCATTTCTTTCCGAATAAACGGTTTGTCGGCTTTGACAATCTCAGCCATCTTTTTCTCGATTCGCTCGAAATCAGTCGGCCGAATCGGCTCATCGAGGTCAATGTCATAGTAAAATCCGTCTTCAACCGCCGGGCCATAAACCAGTTTCGTATCCGGCCAAATACTGCATATAGCTTCAGCCATTATGTGTGCGCAGCTATGGCGCATTATTTCAAGACCTTCGTCATCTTTAGAAGTAATGATTTGAATCCCCGCTTCGGCATTAATCGGCGTGGATAAATCTACTAATTGTCCATTAATTTTTGCTGCTATAGCCGCTTTCGCAAGTCCCGGCCCTATCTGCTGGGCTAACTGCTTTACCGTCGATCCGTCCGTGACTTCTAATATGCTGCTATCCGGCAGTGTAACTTTTGCCATGTATCTATCCGAAATTACCAATCCTTTTCGTATGTATCTTCTTTCTTACTGTTACTGGGCATAACTTTAACTCAGGGGGTGATTTCTGTCAATATTATTTATCGGGCGATTTATTTGTTGTTTTAAAGTACTTTAGCCTGTATAATAAGAATGGCTCTGGAAAAGTATAAACTAATAGCGAGGAAGGTAGAATGGACGTCAACTTAGTTTTATTTAAAAAAGACGGCTCACAAAAGTCTTTTTCTTTACCGGACAGTACGACAGTGATTGGTCGCCGGCACGATTGTGATTTGTGTATCCCCCTTAAAAGCGTCTCCAGAAGACATTGCCAGTTGAATCAGAACAAAGAAACCATAAGCATTCGTGACCTTGGCTCGCGCAGCGGCACATTTCTTAACAGCAAACGAATAGACGAGGCAGGGATTAAGGCTGGTGATTATATCAGAATAGGGCCACTTATTTTTGGGCTGCAGATTGACGGTCAGCCGGAAAAAATCGTCCCACCACAACCGGCCAAACCAAAACCAGCCAAGCCCAAGCCCGCTCCAAAAGCAATACCAAAAGGCAAAGCCCTGGCCGAAGAGCTGTCGGGCAGCTTTCCGGAACTGGAAATCGATGACTCCTCTGATTCTTTCCTCGACGAGCTTGAAGACCTTTAAGCTGTTTTATTGCTGGAATCAAAAAAAATAAACCTCTAACCGTCGTCAGATAAAAAATTCTCACTGATTCGGATAATCTTTGAAACGGATGCCTAATTTCCTAGACAATATTTATGCTTGCTAATGACTGTACAATATATTATCCTGATTATCGCGAGTCGTTTGTTTTCGTATTTGCTGAAAGAGAAATTAAATGCAAATTTTGGATATTATCCAAAGTCTTTCACCAGGTTCGTTATGTTTACAGCCGGCAGATGTCGGCTTAGCCTCATCAATAACATCTCTGCCTTTTAATCCAATCAAGCTTATCTGTCTGGTGATCTGGGTTTATCTTTGCCTGTTCTTTGTTCAACGTATTCAGTTTAGCCCGCTTGTACCCTACAAATATAAACCAGCCGCTTATATTACCACCCTTTTCACAGGGCCGATACTTATGCTTATTCTGCTGATAGTAGATACGGCAAAAAGGGCCTCTGAAAGTAATGTCAGCATCAGTGAAATAATAAAGCTACATATACAACAAGCTATTGCCAATATACGGTCCGGAGGCTCTAAACGTCATCACAAAAAATCGGCGATAAGACTGCTCGATTCATCAGGCAGAAGTATCGACGATATATACGGCCACGGCGACAAACAGCGAAAGGACAACCGCATACTTGATTTAACCGAAAAAGTCATCGCCGACGCTCTTGAGCGTGGGGCCAGCGATATTCTTATCGACCCGAAGGATGATTTGACATATACAATCAGGCTGCGAATAGACGGTGTACTGCGGACAGTAGAAGAACTCCGTACCGGTACCTGCAAGGCAATTGTAAATAGTATTAAAGCCGTTTCGAGCATGGACATCTCCGAAAAAAGAAGACCTCAGGACGGTGCATTTATAGCTAAAAAATCCGGTACAACAGCTTCTTTCAGGGTAGCGAGCGCCGGCGTCCTCAACGGAGAAAAGCTGTCGATAAGAGTGCTGAACCAAAACGCGGGCACATTTTCGCTGGCAGACATAGGACTGACGAAAAAGCAGTATTCAATTATCAAAAATGCAATAAACAAACCATCAGGTATGGTGCTGATCTGCGGTCCCACCGGAAGCGGCAAAACTACAACAATGTATTCGATGCTCAACGAAATAGACCGGTTTACTCACAATGTCATCACGGTAGAGGACCCGATCGAAGCAACGCTGCCGGAAGCCAGCCAGATTGAGATTAATCCTAAAGCCGATATCACCTTCGCAAAGACACTGCGCAGTGTCCTCAGACAGGACCCGGATGTGATATGTGTCGGCGAAATACGCGACGAGGAAACCGCAGAGATTGCGCTTCGGGCATCGCAGACCGGCCATCTTGTCCTGGCAACAATACACTGTGACAGCAACGCCACAGCCTTGGTCAGATTGCTGGATTTAGGGATATCGCCTCTTCTTTTATCGTCGGGCCTGAGTCTCCTGCATTCTCAGAGACTGCTTCGGAAGCTTTGCGAACACTGCAAACAGCCGGCTGAGTTAAGTCAACATTTAATCAATAAATTCCAAAGTAAGGGCATAGAATATACAAATATTTTCGAGGCCACAGGCTGTAAACGCTGCGAAGATACCGGCTATTCCGGGAGGACAGCGGTCTGCGACCTTATGGTAATAACCGATCATTTGAAGGCCGATATTGCCAATAGTAAAATCTCAATCGCTGAATTGAGAACCGAAGGCCATAAGAAAGGCAAGTCACACATGAGGAAAGAAGGCCTGAAAAAGGTAGCAGCGGGAATAACAAGCCTCGAAGAACTAAAAAGAGTGACAGGATAAAGTTTATGGTATTTTGGTTTGGTATATTAACCGGGGGACTCTTCATCTGGTTCGCGATGAAAATAGGCTTCTACGAAATGTTAGCCATGTTTTTCAATATCATAATTTCTATCTATGTAGCCATCTTTCTGAGCCCGATAATTTTAGATATTATCCCTGAGGCCGGTGATATACCATGCAGCGACGCATTAACCTTAGCAGTTTTAGGAGTAGGTACTTTCTTTATTTTATATGGAATAACATACGTTTTTCTTACAGGCCGATTCAAGGTCTCCTTTCCAAAATCATTTGACATTCTATTGGCAGGCGTCCTGGGTTTCCTGGCCGGCTTTCTTGTTCTAAGCTTCGCGGCTTTTGTAATCACTATTACCCCAATTTCTCAAAACCGATTTGTGAGACAGGTAGGTTTTAAGAGACAGTCTCAGCAGGCCAACATATCATATATCTGCTTTTGGTGCGATTCGGTTAATTCGATAGTATCGGCGCCGGACAGCAAGATCACAAGTAAACAAGCTGTTGAGCACTTGCTCGGTGTGAGACGCAATCAAAAACACCTCAAAAAAGAAGCTGGACAAACTGCCATAAGCGCGCCTGTTTCACCTGACGGTTCAAATGCAGAGCATCAGCCTGACCGGCCGTAATATGCCAAGTGAATATATTTCCGGATCGGATTATTATTTTCAACATCACGAACTATGGGGACATGCTCCTATTGAACAGGCACTCGTTGGAGAAGGGCCGCTCGGGCATGATTCGCAGGTCGGGACCGCTGCCTTGCTTTGCCCAACGGCAAAACCGCTTAACAGCTTCTGCAAGTCGGAGCTATTGTACTTTTGGCATTTATGTTTTCGAGGAATTCTCGTTTTTTCCAAAAATTCCATCGTGTGACCACATTTGTTGCACTTGTATTCAAATATCGGCATCTTTTAATCTCTTACTAAAAAAAAGTGTAAATTCACTCTCGGAAGTTTCCCGCTTATCAGGAACCGAACAATAATTCTATAAGTGTTTCGTGCTGGGATAAATCGGGCACTATGACATGTGCGCCGGCCTTTATCAGACGGGTTCGTTTTTCTGTGCTTAAGCCGTGACGGCGAATTTCATCGCTGGCGATACCTACGGCGATACCATCACGCTTGCGGCACTCGCGTATCTCGACGGGGCCATCGCCAAAGATAACAAGCTCAGGACCCTGCAATTTATTGTCGGCCATTATTTTTTCAATGACCATCTTCTTGGAATACTTGGTGACATCCCCCACCGAACCGTGAATACCGCCGTCAAAAAGCTGGGCATAACCAAGCGCTTCGGCCTCGGCGATAACATCGTGGCGGTCCGTCCCGCTGGCAAGATACAGTTTTATTCCCCTTTTCTTAAGAGCTTCCACAAACTCCAATGCGCCTTTGATTGTATAGTCATTAATGTCGAGCTCGCCGTTTTTGAATTTTCCGATTCGCCTGTTAACAAGCTCCATCAGGGCATTATTGTAAATTTCCTTATAGCCAAATTTATCGAGGATTTTATCAGCACTTACGATGCCAAACTCTTTGACCATTTCAACCAGGGCTTCCATCTGTATGATGGTCTGAATACCTGTGGACTTATCTATATAGTCGGCAACACGGGCCCGGGCCTTGTGATAAAGAGTTTCGTCGGCGGTTTCATATTTATCACCGAGAATAGCCCTAACCATAACTGGAGCCATAATCTGCTCCCATCCCTGTCTTAATGTACTTATAGTCCCATCGTTGTCAAAGACAGCGTGCTTTAATCGGCCAAAGGGTATCGATTCATAGCAAAGCTCTATTTCGCTGTCTTTGAAATAACAAGCCCCTCTTCGGTCGGAAGCGAGTTCCGGCTGATAGATATAATCGGGGTCTTTTCCGATCTCGAGGATTTCGGGCCCGGAAGCCGTACCGGTCTGGTATAATTTCTGCACGGTAACAGCGGCGGCCAAATTAGCAAATTCTGACGCCTCGGTCGGCGGGATACCAGCACCCAGACATAAAGCCAATGCGCTTGTCACCGTATCTCCGGCGCCGACAATATCGAGCTTTTTCAACAATTGAATTCCTGGCACCTCGTGGATGCCGTCAGAATCAACGGTTATGATACCGCGGGGCCCGCGGGTAAGAAATACGGGCTTTTTAAACTGCTTATAAAGATTCAGGGCGTACTTATTCACATCTTCCAATGTAAGGACATCACCCAATTTAACTTCGACCTTGTTCAACTGGGCCGCTTCCAAATCATTTGTCTTGCGGTAGATATTTTTGAACTTGTGACCAAAGTGTCTGGAATCAAGCAGAACTATTTTGTCCGCATATTTCTCGAAAAGAGCGTTGGCCTGGTTGATGAAAGATTCGTTTGTAATACTGCCCGGGACCTGCTGGTTCACAATCATGACATCCGCATTCTGCAGGGCTTCAGCGATGCCGTTCAACAGTGCCTGGTCAGTTTCCTCGGTTCGTTTGTTGAAAAAACCGAAGTCGATACGCGGCTGCTCTTTGTCCTCAAGATATGGCTTACCGAAGGTTACGGTATCGAAATTATCCTTTTGAATAACCAGATGTTTCGTATCGACATTAAGCTCGTGGAACTGGCGTCTTAGCTCTCTGCCGAAGATATCGTCTCCGACAACTCCTATTACCTGTATTACCGCCGGGGCAAGGGCGGCAATATTTGCAACGACATTCGATGCACCACCGAGGGAATAATAATGCCTGCCTACCGCGCGTGCCTGAAGACCGGTTTCCAACGAAACTTCAGAGCCGCGAGCATCGAGCAGCCAATATGCATCAACACAGAAATCGCCATAAACCGCTATTTTAACGTCCTTAATCTGAGTCAGGATTTCATTGATGCGATGTTCTTTCATCGTTAACCACCTTTTAGTTATGACTGTTCTACAATCTTTTTATAAAGCAAGGGAAATGTTTTTTTCTGGTCACCCTGTATATAAAAGCCTTTGCCGTTAAAGGCCTGCGGAATTCGTGTTACAATGCTCTTTTGGTCACGAAAATAATAACCTTCTTTAGATTCATCTCTCATCGCCTTCGGCTGATGGTCGCGAAGGTCAAAGTCGGCAGTGATTATATTATTCGGGACAGTTCCCGCATTGGCGGCCATTGAGACAGCTTTAAGCAGAACTTCCGGGCCTGTTACAGCGCTTCCAATATTAAGTATTACGCCGCCGTTTATAAATTTGGTTATTTCGTTTGTATAGATAAGAAAATCCCGGCCTGAACATCCACCTTTTGCCTGAGAGTCAAAGGATGGATGCTGATCGATTACATCTGTGCCTATCCCAACGTGAACGGTGAAGGGAATATTACTCTCATAACAGGCGGCAAGAACACTGAGTTGCGGATGGCTAAAACTGCGCGGTGAATTATCTTTTGCAACCGAGTCAATAACCTTGCTGCGGAAATCTTCGTCACAGATTGTTTTACCGAGAGATTCACCAGCACCCAGTTTATTTTCGTTGCCGATGGATAATGCACTGTTGATATAAGCAAATTCGTAAGCCATTCCAAATCGGCCCTTGCCGAGAGCATCGGGAACATTTTCGCTGGTTTGGCCTATCAGCGCCAGCTCAAAATCGTGTATAGCAGTAGCACAGTTACCGGCAACCAGACTAACAAATCCGCGCTTTACAAGGTCGGCGAGCAAAGGGCCAAGCCCGTTTTTTATCAAATGGGCACCGGCGAAAAGAACAACGGGCTTTTCTGATTTTCGGCATGAGACTATCGCCGAGGCAATGGTTTCGATATCACTGCAAATGTTATCCGGCAAGTCAATAACAACATTGTCGATGTCCCCGGGCCTGGTAAGGTCATCGAGCGTGACCTTATTGCTGCGCGTGCTCAAAGGGTACGCATTGATGTTATTAATGTCAAAAACTTTGTATTTTCCATGGTACTTCATATGTAAACGTCTATTATTTAATCTTTTCAAGTAACTTTTCAAGCCGCTTTATGGATTGTACCATACAGCGAACGGTATGATAATTCACCTTCCAGGAATGACTCATATGCGTCCAGACAGGTTCGCCCTCTCTGGCAAGCAACGGCCACCACTCACCTACGGGATGGTTTATCATCTTATCAAAAACAAAACGATGCACGTTTACGTAAGCGGGCCAGTATTTTTCAGGGTCGAAACGCAAGGCACCCTCCAACATTCCAATCATAACCTCCGCCTGCTGCCAGAATTCTTTTTCCCTATCGTAAACACCGCCGGCATGAGGGCCCTCGACGTAAACGCCGCCGAATTCATCATCGATTCCGTTCGTCATTCCATGGTCCATCGCCTTTATAATAATGTCACGGTATTCTTCAAAGCCTTCTCCCATAATGTCCGTGGCATGGGCCAGCAGCCAGGCAAATTCCACGTTGTGACCGGCGGAGGTATTGTCCCCGGCGTTGGGCTTTTCTCCGCCCTCGGCAAAACGGTCCCAACCCCAAATGATATCAAACTTTATCTGCGGCGCTATCTGCCAGTCTGGTGTAAACTGAGGTATTCCGGTGGCGTATTGAGGATGGAGGATTCTCTTTATCAAAATATCTATATCTTCGATTAATTTTCGGCGGTGTACGTTTTGGCCGCTGCATTCATACAATGTGGTAAACGCCTCCATCAGGTGCATATGAGCATCGAGGGTCTTTCTGTCCCCCCCGCCGCTTCCCGGCCCGCACAGGTCCCAGTTCCTCTCAAACATCTCAAAATAACCGCCGTACATCGTATCGGCACAATACTTCTGCATAAGGTCGAAAACCTTTTCGGCGTATTCGGCGCCTCTCGGGTCACCGGTTGCCAGTGTATATTCACTGAGCGAATAAATCGCAAAACTGAAGCCATAAATAATTTTCTTATCGATGGCAACATTACCCTTACGGTCCACCGTCCAGAAGAATCCGCCGTATTCGTTGTCCCACATCTTGTCGATGAGAAAATCGACACCATGTTTGGCGTATTCGGCGCATTTGCCGTTGCCGTAACCGGCTCTATGGGCCGAGGCCATTGTATAAACGGTACGGCTCTGGGCGATTAACGATTTCTCGTCCTCGCCGGTATCATTGCCGTCTTTATCGAAGTGAGTAATAAAGCCGCCGTTCTTTTCGTCCTTGCATCGGTCCAGCCAAAAAGGCAGAAGCTCCGTGATCAGGTGTCTTTTGCACTCTTCGAGACAGGCCGATACCTGCTTAGCATCAACAGCCATTTTGTACTCCTTTAAATTAGTCGTCGGATATCTTTTTTCAATAAGTCAAGTCAGCTTATCAATAGAATTGCCGCATAATAACAAAAAAAATGCCCGCTGACAACAACGGGCATTATATGCAAAATTGAATGCGGGAAATTTTCCCGGCAGTAATGTCGGTATTAGCTTTTTGCCTGGTCGAGTATAAGGTCCTTTACTTTTTGGCTGGGCAGATTAAGCGCACCGTAAGCGGCAGCCGCGGCGCTGCGAATATCGGGGGGCGTATTGTCTGAGTTGATAAGTGAGTAAATCGCACCAACCATCGGATCGACCAGCATATTTGCATTTAACTTTGCTGAAGTAGCAAGCGAGTTAAACGCTGATATCCTCACATCAGCGGCATTTTTATTATCAAGGGCCATCCCTGCTATTGCCCTCTGTGCACCAGGGCTGTCGAGATGAGCTAAAATCTGGCCGGACAAAATCTGGATTTGTTTTCTTTCATCATTTACAGCACTTACAAGGGCATCCTGAGCCGCAGATAAATTGATAACAGGATTTCTGGACAGAGCCAACTTGAGCATAGCCTGGGCTGCTCTGAGGGCATAGCTATCGGCTATCTGTTTATCCAACTGGGCTTTGGATACTATAGCATCGGCCAAATTCGCTACGACAAGCTTGCTTTCGGCGAACGGCTCCTTAGGCCCTGCCGCAGCTACTGCTATAGCAGCACTGTATCTTACCATTATATCATTAAAAGACAGGGCCTCAAGCAACGGCTGAGCCGGCCCAATGCGATAAAGCAGGGATTTTTCACCGGCTGTGGTACCCAACGCCTCAATAACACCAAGTGCGACATGGGCGTTCTTGTCTTTGACGGCCCTTGCAAGAGCCTGATGGAGATATTCAACTCCGGCGGTAGTGGCATAGACCAGTGCATCTGCGTGGCTCTGGCCAAAGTAACTGGGCATCGTCTCGATACCGGCGGACTCGGCTTTGAAAAAGGCAGCCAGCCATAGGCCAATAGCCGGACCGAATCCCGCGTCAGCTTTGAGCGCCCATTCGCAGCAGCGCATCGCCATAAGTTCGTTAAAGTAACCGCTGGGAACTTCTACGCGAGTCAATCGCTGCTGATTAACATCCCAGAACCAAATATTGGCAGTACCTGCCTCATTAGCAGGAGTTAATGACTGCGAATGATAATAGTATTTCTCTGCAAGCTCGAAGAACAATTGAGCAGCCGAAATTTTCAAAGTACCCGGATCAATTTTCATCAAGGCGATTTTGGCCAATTCACGAACTTCAGATGAAGTGTCGTTTTCGACAATATACTTCAGATAGGCCTGTGATTGGGGATAACCAATCTTACCTAATGCTCGTATTATCTGGTCCTTGAGGGCCACATTTTCAGTCTGCAATGCTACGGCAAGAGGTCTTATTGCATCCCTTCCAATTTGTGGAAGTGCCCGTACGATATCCGGCAGTTCGGCCTGGCGGGAATTGTCCGCTATGGCATCAAGCATAAATGGTATCGCATATTCACCCGCATTTCGAAGCCGTTTAACCGCGGTAAACCAACCCCGGTCGGTACTGCTTAGCCTTTTTATCTCTGTCACAATAATTTTCGCATCGGCCCGGCGGGCATAGCTACCCTTCTCGATAAGGTCGATGATTTTACCGCTCAACTCTTCCAGCTCAGGATCAGGAGCGAATTCGTTGACTCGTAATAAAATCGCGTAACCCTGGGGATTTTTTTTAGTCAGCTCAAGCAATTCTACAGAGACAGAGTTGGGATCGCCTTGCAGGATCACCTGTGCATATCCCCTGGCTAAATCAGGTCGGCCAATCTTGGTATAATGCAGGAAATCATTCCAGTTCTCCTCAAGGGTTTGAGCAAAACCGGCGCTGACTACAATAAGTGTCACTGCTAAAATTGCTGCGGCAGTTTTTCCGTTGAACATTGAAATTTCTCCTAAAAACTCTCTGCTTTTCTATCACAAAAAGGGCTCATTGGCCAAAAACAAACATAGATAAAGAACCAGATTTGCCGGCCCTTACCTCCAAAAAACACTTTCTGAAGCGATTTTGCCCTGGCTGACGTGGACAAAAACCACCTATAATTACATTATATTACCAGTAAATAACTTTCTTGTCAATAAAAAACCACTTTACTTGCCGCAATAAGAACCGATTAAATAATTTATAATTATATTTCAGAGCCGTTTGCACCATAATATCGGACGTAACAGCTCAATTTACCTAAAGTCCCCTGCCGGTTAAACAAAGAATATAATTAAGTAAAAAATACTATTATGCCCAAATAAAATGGCTTTACGCTTTTGGTACGTCCTGTCCTTTTTGCGCTAAAACTAAGGGGGCTTACGCCGAATCAATCGGCGTAAGCCCCCGAGATTGATAAAAAACCGTCGCTTGACGACTTGGCCTGGTATATGCCGGTTACAACCTACTTAGGTCACAGTCGCTTCTCAAGCCACAAATTCACTATGTCAGGACGAAAAGCAAATGGAAATCACATACCTTGCATAATTTCCAATACCTCATCCTGCGACAGCGCCCGCTTGTACATGCGGAATTCGTCCATAAGCCCCGTAAAGGGTCTTCCATCATCAATAGTTAATCCTACGCGAGCACCCAAACCCCAATCTCCGGCTATATCCGCAGGATTTTCAACGTCAAGCTCCTCAATCAACTCCCCGTTGATATACAGGGCCGCTTTGCCGGACTCTTTGTCGTATGTGCCTGCAAAATGAAGCCACTGATCCCATGTCATAGTGCCTGCACGTATCTGGAAGATTGTAGTGCCGCCATAAGAACGAAGCAGCCATCTAATGTCGCCGCTGCTTTTGGGCTCAGGGTGAATAAGCCAACTTTCATCAGATGCTCTGGCGCTGAATATCTCATGATCTCCACCTGTATTAGCACATTTTATCCAGACAGCGAGAGTCATAGCAGATGTCGGAATATCTTCGGCAGGGACACTCGGGCCATCCAGGTCGAGGTAACCGCCGCTGGCAAAATTGGCAGCTCCGCCGTACATGCCATCGGCCTCTGCTGTAACATCACCGACAACAACGCCGTCATGTCCTTTGCCGGATTGGTCTGCGACAATATCACCGACTTCGTCAAAGTCATAGTATATAACAAGAGACGGATCTGTTTCCGATTCAAGCTTCCACAGTTCCAGGATCACAATATCTCCGCCATTATCATCCCTCGAACCACCGGGACCATCGTTGGAATTTCCCTGAAGCTGGTGAATGCGGATGTAACCTTGAGTAACCTCAAGTACAGGACTGCTTGGACCGGCGTTAGTCGGCATACCATTCTTATCCATGTCCACGAACACAGGACTGGGAACTACTCCGTCTCCCGGCGGCGGGATTTTACCATCAAATCCCACGCGAGCGAACACTGCATCACCGGGATCATCATCCGCAATTTCGCCGATGTCGTACTGGGCCTGATCATGGTTGCTCACCAGGACGACATAATTAGCACCGATGTTCTCAGGAGGCCCTGAACCGCCGTCTTCAGCCAGTACGCGATGAGCGTGGCGGTTGTCCGCTTCGCCAACGGCTGCCACAAAGCGATATAAGCCGTTGGGTACATCAACGCGGAAAATGATTCCTTCCGGAGGATCGCAAGGGGTGTTCATATCACCCATAACAGCCTCATTGCAATCGTCAAGGAAATTCTTGGCTCCTATGAATGAATCGTATAGCTCTTCCGGACACTCGTCCGGGAACTCGTTTCTACCGTTTGGCGAGTCATCGAAAGGACCAAATACTCCATATCCGGCCCTGTCACCGTACGGCGAATCCGTGGGATACAGCACTTCGTAGCCGTATCCTTTGACCGGGTCGTATTGCACGGCCTCTGCGCTTGTTTGGTGTACTATCATGTAGTTCACGGTCCGTTTATTGTAGGTAGGACAATCAAGCTGCCTGGATCCAAAAGCAAACGCTGCCATGAGTTCGCTGGGCCGAATACCAGCAAGGTACTGAACCTCACCAGCAGACAAAGCCCTGTCGTAGATACACACTTCACTCATCAATCCACTCCAGTTCTCTCCTTCAGCGCCCTCATTGTCACCGCCAAAGTACAGTGGCTGAGGAAAGTCCAGAGGTTGTGTGATCGCCCCTGTGCTTGCTTTAATACCATTGCGGTAATAGGTCAGTTGATCTCCTGTCTTCACTACCGCATGATGGAGCCAGATGTCGGCGGGAATGTCTTCATAGTCAAGGTTGTCGTCGCCGTTGCCGTTCATGTGCCACTCGAATTTAGTCGGTGTGAACTTAATGAACTGACGCGGCACAAAATCGACTATATTCTCGTCCATCCTGTTGCCGAGAATAATATCATTGTCCGCCGTGTTTTCTTCACTGTGGCTCGCCCAAAAGGACCATGTAAAGTCGTTGGTCAGTGTCATTTGAGGAATTTCACCGGCGCGAACATAAGCGCCTTCGGCCGTGCCGTTAAAACTAATGACGGTACCACGTTCCGGGTCGTCCACCCAAGCCGAGCCGCCATCGCCCAGGCCGCCGGTCTCAGCGTTATATATAGTTCCATCATTGCCATTACCGGAACTGTCGCTAGCATCACCATCCAGTACATAATACCCTAGCAGACCATCAGTGCCCGGAGCTACCGGGATCACTTCTGGAATAACGGCGCGGACTTCAATGTTGTCAATAGCCCACCACCAGTCATTGCCGGCGTCGAACAAACCA
>CAZWME010000059.1:0-857 GCA_964634515.1 uncultured Pirellulales bacterium
TCTTCCAGTACAACGACAAAACTTTTAATCGTTGATGATTCTTCTATAATATCAACAATTCCGCCGTTTATAGGTTGGTAGAGATTTCGTTTCATTTTACAGCTTCCGCTTTTGCCTTGTCTTTACCCTTGAGTTCTTCGTTCAACTTTTTTAATACCTTCCGGATATCCACTTCGCCGGCTTCTCCATCAACACATCTGCCGCAACCAACACACATATCGATACCGTATCTCTCAAGAAAGTAAGAAAACTTATGCATAAAACGATGTCTTAGCCTCTCGCCAAGTGCTTTTCGGGGATTTGCACCACCAGCAACTTCGGCGTATGCAATCCTCATGCAACTGTCCCACATCTTCATCTTTATAAAATAATCCTTTTGCTTGGTATCATAAAGATAGAAGCAATGGCAGGTAGGACATACCCGCGTACACCCCTGGCATTCTACACAAGTTTTCGCTTCTTCGTCATAAACATCAGAGTCCTGGCTATTTTCAACAATCTCGTTGAGCGGCACATCGAATTTGAGAGCGGAGTTAATATGCTCAAGTTGAGTTTGTGTTTCAATTCTGTTCTTGTCCCGGTCGGCCAATATGGTCTCGGTCATCTCTGTGAAAAGACTGGAGTGTTTTTCAATAAATTCTTCGCCCTTTTGCGAACCAGCTTCGATAATATATTGGTCCTTTACCTGTGAAACATTTAAATCAAAACCGTTTTGAGCAAAGGATTTGCCGCCTAAAACATTGCAGAAACAACTATCGGCCGGCTGGAAGCAATCCGATGAGATTATGAACATTTTCTTCCGTCGGGTTACATAAAACAAATCTTCAAATTCATCTTCTGCAAAAACTTTGTCCAGA
>CAZWME010000059.1:867-5805 GCA_964634515.1 uncultured Pirellulales bacterium
CGGCTCCGGGTAAACTGCTGCAAGCTCTCGCATTGGGAATAAAAACTCTTTGACAGGCATACAAGTGCGGATGTTATTGAATTCAACCTGGGCATTGGAAGAAGAGTCGTATCTATTATATATATAATGCTCTCCGGACTTCTTCGGAACATACAGTTCCATCTCTTCAGCAAGAGCATCCAGAAACGGCTTTAATTCACTTATAAGAACGGTCTGCATATTTCTCACCAATATTTACCTGTTAATTTATGCTGTTCTTATTAAACAACAGCACAATCGTATGATTTAACACTTCAACTTGCCGGCATATAATACGGCAGGCTGGCCATGTCCATCGCAATATCGATGGTTATTACTTTGACTTTTTTTGGTACTACTAAAAAACTCGGAGAAAAATTTAAAATACCTCTCACACCAGCTTTGACCAATACATCAGCCGTCTTCTGAGCAGCTTTACGAGGTATTGCCATAACTGCAAGTTTGATTTTTCTCCTCTTTATAGTCCCCAGTTTAGAGATGTTTTCAATAGTGACATCCTTTATTTTTCTGCCAATTTTTTTAGGATTAACATCGAAAGCAGCCGAAATATCCAGGCCATATATACTAAAGCCGGGAAAAGCTAAAATTGCCATACCAAGATTGCCTACTCCAACCAAAGCTGCTTTCTGACCAATATTCAGTTTAAGAATTCTTTTTATTTCCTTTATGAGTTTTCCAACGTTGTAGCCCACCCCGCAAGTTCCAAAATCGCCAAAGTACGAAAAATCCTTTCTTATTTTCCAGGGATAAACACCAACGTATTCTGCCAGATTATTACTTGATATGTTTTTTCGGCCCTGTTCAGAGGCAAGAATTAAACCACGCAAATATATTGGCAGCCGACGGATAGTCTCGTCTGGTATTCTGCTGTATCTCATAAATCGTACTACTCTAAAATTAGTACTTGTGTTCACAGTCACAAAGTCTATTTGCTGCATTTTATATCTATTCGTTTTATCCGTCAATAAAATTAACCTTATTATGTTTGGTGAGGTTCAAAATATTTCTGTTTGATTTATGCGAAAAACAAGCTTTTCGAACCGATAACACCGATAACGCAGATAATCACAAAAAAATAAATAAAAGAAATTTTCTGATTCTGTAAAAACAATATAAAAAAATGTTCTGATAAGGTGATTTGATCGACAAATTCTCAATAATTAGATTTTTTTGCTCGGATGTCTAAACTGTATTATCAGGGATGTTCGACTTGCATCTTTGAGCATTTTTTTGAGAAAGATAAGCTGTTCTATTTGTTTTGTATTGTGATATAATAAAAATGGTTGTAGAGAACAAATCGCTACAGGCTCCGAATTGATAAAAAATTACAGGTTAATGACTTATATTAAACTGCTATGTATAAACATTTCAAATCTTTCGAATCGATAACTGTCTTTGCAGGTACGGGTGCAGACATTGGCCGGGCCATAATTTTATTGTTGGTTTTTGTCTCAACTCGGCCTGTTATGACTGATTTGGACAAAATTGATGCTGTCAGTCTGCTTAACCTTTCTATGTTTGTAAATGATCATCTCAGAGATGCCAGCCTAACAAATGCATAATAATCTTGCGATAACTTGCCGGATTATGTAAAAAAGCAACATTAAATTGATTAATAGTGGATAGCAGATATGGCAATTAAACTTACAAGGGAATATCGATTTTGGCGTTACCGGATTTTTGCGCTAACTTGGTTGGCCTATGCCGGTTTTTATTTATGCCGTAAGAATTTCAGCATCGCCATGCCTTTGCTGAGTCAGGATCATGGATTTACTAAAGACAATTTCGCGATTTTTCTGGTCTTTTACAGCGTCTTTTATGCAGCGGGCCAATTTTACAACGGTTTTCTATCCGACAAGTTCGGTCCTCGACTGATTGTTGGAATCGGCCTGTTTCTATCAATATTTGCAAATATATTTATGGGTTTTAGCGCAGCCCTGCTGGTATTTGGCTTGTGGTGGTGTATCAACGGAATCGGACAATCGACCGGATGGTCCGGAACCGTAAAAAATATGGCTCCCTGGTTTCGGCGTAAAGAACGGGGTGTGGTTTTGTCCTGGTGGGCAACCTGTTATGTCATTGGCGCAATTGCAGCGACGGCTCTTGCAACATTTATAGTTACACACCCATTGCTCCTGCGAGCCAGCGACCTGAAAGACCCGTCTGTTTTGGCAATCCAATTGCGTGACGAACACAACTCACTCTCAAATTATCTTAGAGAGCAATTTTCATCCGAAAGCCGGCAATTACTCACTGCATATGATGATACAGGCCCTGTTTCCGAAACACTTCTTCAATCAATGGTATCAGAATTAAACGCAGCACTCCAGGGACCATGGCTTTACGACAAACAACGCTTTGCAAGCATCCAGTTGTCGGATAGAACCAACACTAACATAGATAATCTGATTGAGAAAACCCCTGAGCAGCGCAAAAAGGAATTGAAAGGCAAAAATTGTATTTACTTCAACAAAACCTTGCTGAAAGAGACTTATCCACAGCAATTCAAGTCGAAATGGCGTCGCAGCTTCTGGGTTCCGTCTGCTGTACTGACGCTTATAGCTTTGTGTTTTATCACTTTTACACGCAATAAACCTACCGATGTAGGCCTTCAGAGGATTGCCGAAGAAGATTCCCCTGGCAGCGATTCCGCCGAGAATGCTAAAATTGATACAACTTTGTCATCAAGAGAACTTCTTGCTGTTGTTCTGAAAAATCCCATAGTATGGCTTATCAGCAGTATGTATTTCTTCACTAAAATGGGACGCTATGCTTTGCTTTTCTGGCTGCCTTTATATATGGTTGAGCATCTTGGCTACAACCTCGCGGAAGCGGGTTATACTTCGATTCTTTATGAAGCAGCCGGCTTTGTTGGTATAATTGCCGCCGGTTATGTTTCGGACAAACTCTTTCAAGCTCGGCGCATGCCTGTGGGAGCCCTGGGGATGTGGGGTTTGGCCATAGCTTGCTTTTTCCATCCCCAATTAGCCGCCTGGAGTCACCTCGGTAACGCAATTGGAATATCTCTGATTGGCTTCTTCACCTATGGCCCCGACGCTTTGATGTCGGGAGCTGCAGCCATCGACGCAGGCTCGCCAAAGGCCGCCGGATTAGCCGCCGGTGTAATTAACGGCGTCGGCTCCTTCGGACAAATGTTGTCCGGTTTTATCGTCGCCTATATCACAACTAGATTAGGCTGGGACAGCCTGTTCTATTTCTTCGTGGTAATATCCTTTATCGCAGGCAGTCTCCTTGCGTTAAAGTGGAACTGGATCCCAGAAGCTCACAAACAAGTTTCTGAAAATAATTCGGACTCTATTAGATGAAAACAAAAAAACAGAAAGACAAAATCCTCTTTACGCCCGGACCTCTGACAACCAGTCAGACCGTTAAAAAGGCTATGCTGCGAGACCTGGGATCTCGCGATACTGAATTTATTGCAATTGTTCAGGAAATAAGACAAAAACTGGTTGAACTCGGTCAAGCCAACCCGGATGAGTACACTGCCGTCCTTATGCAGGGCAGTGGTACTTTTGGCCTGGAAGCAGTCGTTTCATCTACGGTCCCGCCGGATGGCAAGCTGCTGATAATTATCAATGGAGCGTATGGAAAACGGCTTGCTAAAATCGCATCAGTGCTTAACATTGATACCATCACACTCGAATATCCAGAAAACACAATACCGAACCTTCAGGAAATAAAAGATACGCTAAAGACCGACAAAAAAATCACCAACGTCTCAGTTGTGCATTGTGAAACGACCACAGGAATTATCAACCCTATCAAAGAAATTGGAAAACTCGTTGCAAAATCCGGTGCAAAGTATTTTGTAGATGCTATGAGCAGTTTCGGCGCAGTACCTGTTAATCTCCCCAAGTGCAACATTGATTATCTTGTCTCCTCCGCCAACAAGTGCATCGAGGGTGTCCCTGGTTTTTCATTTGTTTTATGCAAACTCAGCTCGCTCAGGGAAACTGCCGGCTACGCACGCAGTGTGAGCTTTAACCTGCTGGAACAATATCAGGGTTTCGAGAAAAACGGCCAGTTTCGTTTTACCCCCCCTACTCATGCTCTTGTGGCATTTCGTCAGGCACTTGATGAATTGGAAGCCGAAGGTGGTGACAGCGGCAGAGCCGAACGTTACCGTAAAAATTACGAAATTCTCGTCGAAGGTATGCGCCGGATGGGATTTAAAGAATACCTCAGACCTGAAAACCAGGGATATATTATCACCTCGTTTCTGTATCCGGATGATCCTGATTTTTCCTTTGAAAAGTTTTATGAAAATTTGAATCAAAAGGATTATGTAATATACCCCGGCAAAGTCAGTGACGCCAATTGCTTCAGGATTGGTAATATCGGCCGAATCTTCGAAGCCGATATCAAAGCTCTCCTGGTTGCAATCAGGCAGACAATAGACCAGATGGGTGTTAAAATTAAGTAAAGCACCAACAGATATGCTTTGATTAGTATCGTGCCGTTTAAAGAGTAGGATGCGACTTAAAAAGAAAAATCTTGACAACCTGCGATCGGAAGGCGACCTGAATATCTCTTCGCGTCGCAAGACCTGGGCGAAACAGCATATTGACGCCGAGACTCAGCGTTGGCTTGATTTGGATGCTCAGTATTTTTTGCATCAGTCACTCTCAACTCCATGTTTGAATGTCCTGTCTGGCTGTGAAGGCATTAACCTTGAAGACCTTCAGGGCCGCGGTTTTATGGACTTCCACGGTAACAACGTGCATCAGGTTGGATTTGCCAACCGCCGGGTAATTGAAGCTGTCAAGAATCAAATGGACAAGCTTGCCTTCTGCACACGCCGCTATACTAACGTACCTGCTATAAAACTTGCTGAAAAGCTGGCCCAACTGGCTCCCGGTAAATTAAACAAGGTTCTCT
>CAZWME010000059.1:5815-13002 GCA_964634515.1 uncultured Pirellulales bacterium
ACAGCGGCTGTTGGAATGGCTTTAAAACTGGCGAGGATGGCAACCGGTAAATTTAAGACGATTTCAATGTGGGATTCTTTCCATGGTGCCTCGCTCGATGCCATCTCTGTTGGTGGAGAGGCTATCTTTCGCAAAGATGCCGGCCCGCTCCTGCCCGGTACCGAGCATGTCCCGCCGCCGGACTGCTATCGGTGCCTTTGGGGATGTGCTGATAACTGCACCCTAAAGTGCGCCGACTATGTCGAGTATGTATTGAGTAAGGAAGGTGACGTCGCGGCAGTGATAGCAGAAACTGTGCGAAGTACGTCGATTGTTCCTCCAATCGGTTACTGGAAGAAAATTCGTGCGGCCTGTGATAAATACGGTGCGTTGCTGATACTCGACGAAATACCCCATTGTCTCGGCCGTACAGGGAAAATGTTTACCTGTCAGAACTTCGATGTTGTTCCGGATATGCTCGTAATCGGCAAGGGTTTGGGCGGCGGAATTATTCCGTTGGCAGCTCTTATGGCCCGAGAGGATTTAGACATAATGCAGGACCGTGCCCTTGGCCATTATACTCATGAAAAGAATCCTGTTGCCTGTGCGGCGGCTATTGCAACAATCGAATATATTGAAGAAGAGAATCTGCCTGCGAATGCTGAAAAAATGGGCATTTATGCCATGAATCGAATGCGAAAAATGATGCAGCAGCACAAAATAATCGGTGCAGTCAGAGGTCTCGGGCTGATGATGGGAATGGAACTCGTCAAAGACCGTAAGACAAAGGAGCCTGCAACTGAAGAGGCCGAGATGGTAATGTATGGCGCACTAAGCAGAGGGCTAAACTTTAAGATAACAATGGGCAGTATCATAACTCTGACACCTCCGTTAACGATTACTAAACAGCAAATGGACAAGGCCTTGAACATCCTGGATGAATGTCTTCGGGAAGTTGAAGGATAGTTATTCCAAAGGATTCTTTTTGAGGAGTTTTTAGACAGACTAACGAGTTTTTTATCAATATGTACTTAACAACAAATGTAACTGAAAATACACGAAAGGAGTTTTATATGGATTGTGTATATAACAGAATCTATAAAGGCCCGGTTAAAATGGTTATTCTTGACTGGGCGGGAACAACTTTAGATTATGGCTGCTATGCCCCTGCGGTTGTCTTCATTGAGGTTTTCAAACGCCGCGGCGTGGAAATTACGATGGAGCAGGCCCGTCGCCCTATGGGTCTTAAGAAGCTCGACCACATCAGAGCAATATCACAACAGGACGAGGTTGCAATGCTTTGGCAGCAGGTTCATAATAAAAAGTGTACCGAAGCGGACGTGCAGGATATGTTCGAAAAAGATTTCGTGCCACTTCAGATTGCCTGCATTGCAGATTATTCTGAATTGATTCCGGGAACAGTCGAAGCAGTTAATGAACTGAAAAGCCGGGGGATAAAAATAGGTTCAAGCAGCGGTTATTTCACTGAAGCCATGGAGATAAACCTCCGTGAGGCAAAAAAACAGGGATATAGCCCCGATACTAACTCCTGCGCCAGCGACGTTCCCGCAGGCCGGCCTGAGCCCTGGATGGTCATAAGCAACATGCAGCAAGCACGAATTTTTCCTCCGCAAGCAGTGGTCAAAGTTGACGATACCAAACCGGGCATTGAAGAAGGACTGAACACAGGAACATGGACTATCGGCCTGGCCAAAACCGGCAACGAGGTGGGACTTAATCTGCAGGAGCTGGCTGCTTTGTCCGAAGAGCAAGTGAAACGGAAAGTGGATAAAGCCGCAGATGGTCTGGCCAAAACCGGTGCTCATTATGTAGTCGAGTCCATTTCAGATGTGCCCGAGGTTATCAGAGAAATCGAACAAAGACTCAAAATGGGCGACAGGCCTTAAGTTGTATGACTCTTCAATTTTAATAAAGCTTTAGTGTGGATTAATACAATGGAGTAGATAATGAGTATAAACTCTGTCAAAAATTATATTAATGGCCGGTGGGTTACACCTGAAAATGACGGCTATTTAGAGATTGAGAATCCAAGTACCGGACAGATTATTGGCAAAACACCCTTATCAACCCCTGACGAAACAAACCGCGCTATCAACGCCGCAGCCGAGGCCTTTAAGACCTGGAGTCAAACACCCGTTGGCCGCCGGGTTCAGCATTTATACACCTTAGACAGTTTGCTTCGTGAAAACGAGGAAAAAATCTCAAGGACTCTTGTCGAGGAAATGGGAAAGTCTCTGCCGGATGCCAGGGCTGAGATGAAACGAATCTTTGAAAACATTGAAGTCGCATGTGGAATGCCTGTGTTACAACAGGGAGATAAACTGATAGGTGCGTCCTTCGGCATTGACGGCGAAGTGATTCGGCTGCCAATAGGCGTTTTTGCAATGATAGCGCCGTTTAATTTCCCGGCTATGGTTCCGTTCTGGTTCCTGCCTTATGCTCTTGCTACTGGTAATACTTACGTAGTCAAGGCTTCGGAACAAGTGCCTTTGACTATGCAGTTGATTACAGAATACATTAACCAGACTGGTTTACCCAAAGGAGTTTTCAATCTGGTCAATGGAGATAAAGTCGTCGGCCAAACACTTATCGAAAATCCCCTTGTAAAAGGTGTTTCTCTGGTTGGTTCAACCCGAACGTGTAAAATCGTCTCTGAAAAGTGTGCCCAAAATCAAAAACGCTGTCAGGCAATGGGCTCGGCAAAAAACCATCTTGTGGCAATGCCCGATGCAAAGGTCGATGATATGCTACGCAACATGATTACCTCCTGTTATGGTTGTGCAGGACAACGTTGCATGGCTGCTTCGGCGATAGTGACAGTTGGAAACGATATGTACGAGACAATCTGTGACAAATTTGTTGAAGCTTCAAAAAAAGTTCTGGTCGCCAATCCTCTGGATCCCGAGGTAGCTGATGAATCTATGGTTATGGGGCCGGTGATTTCAGCTAAGTCAAAACAGTTTATTCTTGATATGATAGAAACCGGTATCGCCGAAGGCGCCACGCTGGCTCTCGACGGACGTGATATAGTAATACCCGGCTGCGAAAACGGCTACTTCATAGGCCCGACCGTATTTACGGATGTCAAACCGGGAATGGATATTCACTGTACTGAGATCTTCGGCCCGGTCATAGTGGTTCTAAAGGCAGGCTCTCTCGATGAAGCAATACAAATCATTAACAACCTTGAATATGGCAACGGTGCATCGATTTATACTCAGAACGGTTATTATGCCCGCAAGTTCAAGCTCGAAACAGAATGCGGGATGATCGGTGTTAATATCGGCATCCCGGCCCCTGTGGCCTATTTGCCTTTCGGTGGGATGAAGGCCTCGCGCCTTGCAGATATAAAAGCTCAGGGCAAAGCGATTATCAACTTCTTTACAGAAAATAAAATTATAACTGAAAGATATTGGCCTGAAAGTAGCTGAATTACTCAGAGATTTCATGCCAGACGGCACCAGAGAACGTTTTCTTTTATCAAAAGAAAGCCCATATATTCGGAAAATATACTTGAAATCAAATGATGTTTTCTGGTATTTTATATGTAATAAGTTGAGTCAGGTAGTTATGAAAACATAATTCTCAGACATAGTATAAAATACTTTTTCAGGAGGCAACAAGATGAAACCCAAAAAAGCCTTCACCTTAATTGAGCTTTTGGTTGTGATTGCTGTTATCGCAGTTCTGTTGGCGATTCTAATGCCCGCCCTAAGGGCCGCAAAATCACAGGCAAGAAAAACAGTCTGCAAAGTACATGTCGGAGGAGTAGGACTCGCCCTGCGAATGTACGCCGACGACCATGAAGGAAAAACGCATAATTCACCTAACAACGGCCTTTGGGATAATGCACACACAAATCCAGCCGTGGTTAAACAATATGGATCAAATGATTCTTTGGCCTATTGGGGAATTGCATACTTTCCATATGCCGAAAACAAAAAAATCTATTCCTGTCCCGGTGTCGAACGGGTCGATGACTGGCCTGAAAATGGGCCAGCCTGGGGAAGACTGGTGCAGCACTACTTCGCATATTGCTCCTATGGCCTCAATGGTTACATCACAAACAAAAATATTGACACCAGCCCTGAATTCAAACGCCCAAGCGAGATAATTGCTTTTCAGGACCACATAGAGCAGAAATTGGATAGTATTGGTTCGGACATGTTTTGCATCGGGCCCGGAGGACGTATCAATTTAACACAATGGCGTCGGAGCGGCGAGGGTGGCAGCGGCTTTGTCGACAGCAATTGGTCTGGAGATCAATGGCATGACACGGTCCAGGAGTGTTTTCGTCACCGCGATTTTTCAATGACCAACTGGCTTGATGGCCATGTATCCGAGATTGCGAGAACCACCGGTGAAGACGTTCCTACCAGATGGTACACAGGCGATGTGGAGGAGTAGAATCTTTGGTACAATTCTATTCGACATCATAAGACTTTGGAGATTGTAGCATTTACCGGAAAAGCACCGTTTCTGAAATAGTGTCAATATGGATCCTGCATCTCGGGGGAAAGTTAAATATTAATGGATAAAGCAACAATACGAGCAATTACATTTGACTTGTGGGACACTGTTTTCATCGATGATTCGGATGAGCCAAAACGTAAAGCCCGGGGACTTGCACCCAAGCCTGTTGAACGGCGAAATCTGGTTCAGCAATTCTTAGACCGTCACGAACCAATTTCAAGAGACCTGGTTAATCTGGCTTATGACACCACAGACGCTGCATTTCGCCAGGTTTGGTATGGACAAAATGTCACCTGGACGGTTCGCCAGCGGCTCTCGGTCCTGCTCAAGGGCTTAAAACGTAATCTGCCTGAGCCTGAGTTCGAGGAGCTGGTTCGCCTGCACGAAGACATGGAATTAGCAGTGCGCCCCGACCTGGCATCCGATGTCGCCGAGGCATTAAGCTCTCTACACGGAAAATATAAGATGGGCGTAATTTCAGACGCCATTTTCAGCCCGGGCCGAGCTCTTCGACAATTATTAGCCGATTACGATATTCTGAAATATTTCAGTTCTTTTATTTTCTCTGATGAAATCGGTTGCGCAAAACCCAACGTCGCCGTCTTCGAAGCGGCAGCCGAGGCCCTTGGTGTCAAGCCCGGCGAGATTATACATATCGGAGACCGAGAATTAAAAGACATAGAGGGACCACATGCCATTGGTGCTCGTGCCGTTTTATGTACGGTAGTCAAAGACCGCTGCAGTGAAAAGACTAAGGCCGATGCCATCTGCAGTAACTTTAATGATTTATCCGCTATTTTGGAAAAACTAAATCAACAATAACTACAGGAGCAACGGATGACAACCCCCTTACGATTTCTGATAATTGACGGCTATCCTAAGCAAAGTCGCGATGATCTCCAGACAGCCGGAATGAAACTCGCCTGGGAGCTTTACACCGATATGCTTCTGCAGCACCTTAAGGAACCTGTATATGATATTTTACTTCCAAGCGACCCCGGCGTGGATATGCCTTCGGCAAAAGACCTACATAATTATGCCGGCATAATCTGGACGGGCTGCAACCTCACTATTTTTGACACAGAAAATTCAAGCGTCACCAGCCAAATTGAATTGGCAAAAAACGCTTACGAGGTGGGAGTGCCGAGCTTTGGAAGCTGCTGGGGAATACAGATGGCCGTCTTCGCTGCCGGTGGCCAGGTAGAGCCTAATCCCAAAGGACGTGAGATGGGAATGGGTCGTAAAATTCATCAAACGCCCCAGGCATATAATCACCCAATGTTTGAAGGTAAGCCCCGCGTATTTGAAGGCTTCGTAAGCCATGATGATATGGTTACCAAGCTCCCTCCCGGCGGGATTTTGCTGGCTGGTAACAGCTTCGCAAACGTTCAGGCATTAGCGGTAACTCATAAGAACGGAACTTTCTGGGCCACACAATACCATCCCGAATACGATCTGCACGAGATGGCCAGATTAATTGTCGCCCGGGAGAAAAAACTCATCAAGGCCGGATTCTTCCGTAGCCACGAAGACATGATGGACCTTGTCGAGCGTATGGAGGCACTCGCCAGAGAACCGGACCGAAAAGACCTGCGCTGGCAATTAGCTATCGACGACGATGTGCTCTCCGACGAAATTCGGCAATGCGAATTCGTCAATTGGTTAAACAAGCTTGTCCTGCCCACAGCCGGACGTTAGTGAAACTTCCACAAAACGATCTTAAAGTGTCCACTCCAGGCCGAGTTCGAGTAATTTGGCATTCGTTGGATTGCCGGTTTTATTGTCCCAGCCCATCAATCCATAATACTGATCCAGCATCTTGGCAAAGGCCTTGCTGTCAACACGTTTACCTTTGGCCGGGCCGTCAGGCAGGGCTTTATTGAGCCTTTCCGGAAGACGGTCATGCTCACGAGCAAAGCCTCTTTTGGCATTGAGCTGACGCATCATATTCACCCGCCGCTCCCCGACCTTCATCAACTCCCAAAGTGTGCATTCCCAGCCGGTAGTATAGCATAGCAAATCTTCGAGTTCCCGGTAATTAAAGAGGTTGCCCGGCCCCCAGCAAAACATACACAAACATAATGTATCGAGCAAACTATAAAAATATTGTGAGTAAACAGTCATCCGCACTTTGTCCATATCATACGAACTCGCGGCTTCACGAATTCCGGATTGCTCGGCAGAAGCTGGTTGTGAAGATTTGAAGATACCCAGTCCATTCCGTGCTTCACAATCACTGGCCAATAACCAGTCATGTTCCGAAGACATATGGTCGGGTCCGATTGGACAGACCGCATACATCAGCGCCTGGCTTGGCTTGACCTGTGCCATATGAACAGCCAGACCTTTGTTTTTCACATTTATCGCATAACCAGCGGTTTGCTGTCCAAAATGCTTAACTGCGTCCTCGAATCCCTCGGCTAAGATATCTCCTATGCCCTTCCGCTGTGCTACTCGCTCAATCAGCCATAGTAGTGCCTCCGGGTCACCAAAACCAAGCGATTTGCCGTCTGTTGCCTCCGGCGTAATCAGGCCCTTATCCGCAGACTCGAAAAGATACGCCGCCAGCCCCCCCATAGTTATAGTGTCTATTCCGTAATTATTACACAGTTCATTCGCCTTAGCTACAGCCACCGGATCGGTAATATCAAGGTTGGACCCAAGAAGCCCAAGCGTCTCAAACTCCGGCCCGCCCAGCCTGTCAGTGACCTGGT
>CAZWME010000060.1:0-12802 GCA_964634515.1 uncultured Pirellulales bacterium
GGTATTGGATTCGAAACCAACACCGACGGGTGTGCGTCGCGATCGGTGGGGAAAAAGGGCCGGCCGTGGGTGCCCTTGACCGCCCTGGTGGGTATGGGGTATTGTCCCGCCCCGTTTTAGCGCGGCGTCGATTGCCGCGCCGAGCAGCAGGCAGGTGTTCATTTCCTGATTGATTTGTTCGCGAGTATGCTGCCCGCCATACTTCCGGCAATCCGGGACGAATTTTCTTTAAGCCTGTCTCGAGGCGGTTTCGTTCTGGCTGCGCTGCTTATGACCTGTAATGGTGTCCAGCCACTCATCGGTCATATGCGCGCCCTTAAAAGAAGACCTTTGTTTTTGCATCTTGGTCTTATCGTGGCCGCCAGTATATGCCTGCTGGATGCTTTGCCAAGAGGAAACAGTGCCTATACAATGATGATTATGCTGGCGATGGTCAGTGGCTTTGGCATAGCTATAGTACATCCGGAAGGCCTGCGGGCGATTCACTCACTTGGCCGGATTCCACCGGCTCTCAGCACGGCCGTGTTTATGGCGGGTGGTTTTCTCGGATACGCAAGCGGCGGGGCTGTCTCGGCATTTCTTGTCTCTCGTTTTGGTCTGCGGGGCTTGTATCCTCTCGTGCTTTGTCCGGTTATTGGTATTGTTATGATCCTGTTCCTGAGAATCCGTCTTGCTGTCGAACGCAAAGTGCGCAATAGGGACCAGGCCCTAACAGCTAAGAACCGGCTGTCCTTCTGGCTGATTATGGCTATGGCGATGCCCGCCGCTGTCTCTACGACAATTCTTGCAAACCTTCTGCCGACGGTTCTTAACGAGCTTGGTTTTGAGCTGACTTTCGGCGGTCTTTCAACGACCATGTTCGGCCTGGGCGGAGCCGTAGGCTCATTTGTCTGGGCACATATCGCTGGAAAAAAAGGTGAGTTGAAATGTTCAATTGCCGCACTTTTTCTTGCTATTCCTTTCCTTCTCGTTTACCTGGCATTAATAGAAAGTAAAATGGGTATATGGATGCTGTTTGGTGCCGGTTTCTGTGCGATTTCGGCTTACATATTGATGATAACCTTGTCCCGACACGCCGCCGGACTGAGCCTCGGACAAAGAATGGGTTTTATGGTAGGCGGCACTTGGGCTTTGGCGAATGGTGTTTATATGGCCTTGCTGCCTGCCGCCGAACATTTCGGTACAGATGCACTCCTTCGCTATGTACCTCTGGGTTATTTATTCTCGGCCCTGTTCGGACTTTTTATTATGCTCAAAACCAAAAAGCCCCACAATACACAATTACCCCCTCAACAGTCTGCGACTCCATCGGAAGCTTAAGAATCGCGTTTCAACTCAATGTCACCAAAATTGGCAAACTTTATTGTTTTCAAAATATTTTTACACAAAATCAGCCGTCCGGCGTTATTATCATGTAAAAGCTGAAAATTTTCAGATTTTTTACCGAAGTTTGGAGCATAAATGATGAATTATTCGAAGCAGGCGGAGCTTTTCAGGCAGCTAAGAACCAAATATGCCGGTTTCCTCGCATCGATTCTCTGGAAACTCACGCACGATAGAGAGCTTTTTACTGAGGCAATGCAATATGCTCTTTTGGGAATGTGGCAGAATATCGAGAAGCTCAACGGCAAAAAAGCCGGCGCTTATATATACAGAATTGTCCTGACCGCTAACTCCAAAGCATGGAGGGACAGAATCGGCAAAAACGGGCATTTTAATAAAATCCGGCTTGATATCCAACAAAGCCCCGATGAAAAGCTTGGCACCTCCGAGCTGACCGAAATGGTCAGGTGGGAAATAAGCAACCTTCCAAGAAAGCAGGCAAGGGCGATAGTAATGCGGTATCTGGAACAGCAGGATTACGAAAATATTGCTCAGGAGCTGTCTTGTACACAAGCGGGGGCAAGATCGCACGTTTCCAAGGCGGTTGCAGCGTTGAAAGGCAAATTAGCGGCTTTGGCCCGACAGGAGTAATAAAATGGAAAAGAATAATATTGAAGATATCCTGAAAAGTATCGGCGCCGAAGACATACCGGCCGATGTGCGGCAAATTGCCGAAAAAACTTCGATGGATTTTACAAAAAACTTGGAACAGTCCAAACCGTCCGGACTGCATGTGCTTTTGGAGTATCTTGCAAAGAGCCAGATTACAAAACTGGCCGCTGCGGCTGTGATAATAGTTGCTGTCCTTTTCGCACTTAACATTATAGGCAACGGCGGCGGTGTCGCCTGGGGCGAGGTGCTCGATAATATCCATAAGGTCGGGGCTTTTGCATACCGTATGAAGCTCAATATAGTTGGGATGATCGAAGAAAAGGAAAATTTGGAACTGGAAGTTGAAGGCTGGGTTTCCGAAAAGAATGGCATCCGAACAAACACATATGAAAAAGGCAGGCTGCTCAATAAAGGCTATCTTTCGATTTCGGACCAGGTGGCCGTAACTTTAATACCAGATAAAAAGACGTATTTACGTATGAGATTGACTGATGAGCTTTTCGAAAAACTGCAGAGGGAATTTTATGATCCGAGAAAGCTTCTCGAAGAATTCATGAAATATGACTACGAAAAACTGGGACACAGTACGATCGACGGTATTGAGGCCGAAGGCATCGAGTGCCGTGACCCTAAAATTGCAAAAGGGGTATCTGCCGAGATTGCAGGAGAAATGATTGGCAATGTTGTTGCGCGTCTTTGGGCTGATGTCGAGAATGATTTACCCGTCCGGCTCCAAATCGAAGTCTTTTCAGAAGATGGAGAAAAGATTTTCGATATGGTTACTTATGGGTACCAGTGGGATATCAAGATTGACCCAGGCGAGTTTGAGCCTGATATCCCTGATGATTATAAACTGGTTGCGGATGTCGAACTCTCGGTAGATGAACAAAGCGTCATTGAAGGCCTGGGCTTCTTCGCCGAGTATGTTGACGGTAGATATCCCAGTGAAATGTCAGCTATGGCGATGGGGCGGGAACTTCGCGCCGGGCTGTTGGCAACATTCGGCGGCGACCCGCCATGGCCTCCGAAGCCGGGAGATGAGAAAAGAGTATTCGGCCTGGAGATGTCTATCAGGTTCTGCGCAGGATTGGTAATGGAAGATAAAGATTTTGCATACTACGGAACCAAAGTAACAGCAGAATTTCCACATGCTGTCTTAATGCGGTGGAGAATCGAAGATGGTAAGTACAGGATAATATTTGGAGATTTAACTGCGCGGGATGTTAGTGCCGGGGAAATGGCACAGCTTGAAGCGATACCGCTGAATACCAAACCAAGGGCTGTTAAACCGTATCCGGCTGATGGGGCAGAAGGTACGGTTCTTGCCGAATTAAAGCTGAGCTGGATTGGCGGCGCCGGCGCCTCCGGGCACAAGGTTTACTTCGGCCCCAGGGCTGACCAGATGTCACTGCTGGACGAGGTGACAGGCGATTATGCCGCACTGCCTGAGCT
The DNA here is from genome assembly GCA_964634515.1 of uncultured Pirellulales bacterium. Taxonomy (GTDB): domain Bacteria; phylum Planctomycetota; class Phycisphaerae; order Sedimentisphaerales; family Anaerobacaceae; genus NIOZ-UU13. Next base: position 3,448 of record CAZWME010000060.1, read on the forward strand.
GAAAAGAGGTACTACGTATTACTGGCGCGTCGACGAGGTACAGTCCGATGGCTCTGTTGTAACCGGAGACCTCTGGAGCTTCAATACAGGCCAACTTATAGCATGGTGGAAACTTGATGACGGCTCCGGCAATACTGCCACTGATTCCAGTGGCTTTGGCCGTAATGGCAAGCTCATAGGCGATCCGAATTGGATCGATGGAATCGCAGGCGGAGCACTTTCATTCGACGGAGACGGTGACTATGTTGATATGGGCAAAGACCCCGCCTTCGACATTAAAAAACAAATCACGGTCTCTGCCTGGATAAAGGTCAATGCCTTTGATAAAGATTGGCAGAACGTTATCTCAAAGGGTGACCGCTCATGGAGGCTGCAAAGAAACCAGGGTGAAAACACACTCGAATTTGCCTGCTCCGGCCTTGTCGTCCCGGGCTCCGATTGGGGCCCAATATACGGAAACATAGACGTTGATGATGGACATTGGCATCACGTTGCCGGAGTTTATGACCAGCAAAACATCTATCTGTATATTGATGGTAGCCTGGATGCATCCGCCCCAGCCTCGGGAACCATTCGTGTTAATGAAGAGCCGGTTTACATCGGTGAAAATTCCCAGATGCAGAATCGCTTCTGGAACGGCATGATCGATGATGTCCGAATATACAACTATGCGCTGAGTGCCGAAGAAATCTCGGAAATTACCCAAAATGTACTAATGCGTTCACTGCTGCAGTAGGCACAACGGTGGCTGTTATGAAATAAAGATTGAAGAAAATTAAGTGTTAGCCGTTTTATATTAAAGTAGAGAATCAAGTACAAAAGGAGATTGAAATGAAGAACTTAAAGAACAAACCTTTGATATGCCTACTGGCACTTTTAATACTGGTTTCAGGAGGCTATTGGGCAAAAGCGACCCAGGTCGAACCACAGACACTGTACTATGGCGTTGAGATAAACGGCGTTCTGTGCGGATACTCAGAGATTAGTGTTTCGCCTATCGTAACAGACGGCAAAGATATGACTTTGCTGAAACAAAAAGTCTTCGCAATGCTTTCTGCACTCGGCAGCAAATTCAATACGGAACTCAAATTGACATATCATATCGACCCTGTAACCGGAAAGTTTACCTATCATGATAGCGACATTAAGCAGGGCCCAACACAGTTAGGCTCGAAAATTTTTATAGATGGAAATACCGCCCGCTTTATCGGAACACCGGGCAACAGAGAAACAACTATTACCCTGCCGCCGGATGTTGTCTTCGAGAATACACTGTCCTTTCCCCATCTGATAAAAGACTTTGTAGAGCGTAAGCTCCCGGAAAAAAGTTATGAAATCTTTGAGGTGAGAGAAACCGAGGTCCAGAAATCAACATACACAAAAATTGCGACCGAAAAGCTGGAGCTTGCGGGGAAAAGCTACAATGCCATCGTCCTCGATAGATTGAATACCAAAACCGGTTTGAAAGTGAAAATGTGGATTGATGTTGAAAACGGGTATATACTCAAGTCCACTGCTCCCGGTAACAGGATGAGCTATCTGGCCGATCCCTCCGTCGTCAACAGAATTAAAATGGCCGATGTGGACGATACACTCTTTGTCAAAGTTGATGTGGCTATTGCCGATGTGCAGGCCATTTCATACATGAAGGTCAAAGCGACCGTCCAGCCGACAGGATTGTGGGTAACTCAGGAAGGCCTAAATGTCCCGGGCCAGAGTTTTAACGGTACTATCAATGATAATTTGATTGAAGGGGTCTTTGAAATAGAACATAAGCGGTATGATGGCTCCGACGCCCCGCCTTTTCCACCTGACTTCAGCATGGACGAATCTGTAAAAAAGTATCTCGAAGCCGAAGATTTTATCCAGTCGGACGACCCTGTCCTTATCGAAAAAGCACAGGAAATAACCAATGGCTCAAAAGATTCCTGGGAAGCGGCATGCCGCCTGAGCAAGTGGGTCTCTGAAAATATCGGCTATGCTATCCCCGGCGGAATGACCGCCCGCAACACCTACGACTTAAAAGCCGGTGAGTGCGGGGCTCACTCAATTCTTCTGGCCGCTTTCTGCCGGGCCGTTGGAATACCTGCACGTGTTGTTTGGGGATGTATGTATGTATCTAATTTTGGCGGAGCCTTCGGACAGCATGGCTGGAGCGAAATATATATGGGCAAGGCGGGCTGGATAACTGTCGATTCAACTGCCTCCGAGATTGATTACGTCGATTCCGGCCATATCCGCATCGGTGAATATCAGTCAATGGTAACCGCACTTAATCCCAAAAAAATGGAAGTGCTTGATTTCTCTGCCGGCTCCATGAAGATGGGACATGAAGAATCCGCTTCCGGGATGTATAGCGCATATGTTGGCGAATATACCAATCCAAATACCAAAACCATACTAAAAGTATTTGTTCAGGGTGGCTCTCTGGCCGTTGATATTCCTGGAAAAGTGGTCTTGGCGCTTAATGACCCTGACCAGGAGGGCCTGTGGTATTGTAAATTGTCAAACAGCTTGTATTTCACATTTAAGAGAAAATATCTTGGCTTTGGCAAAGTCGTTGAAATGCACTTACATCAAATTATCCCCCTGCCGAGGAAATCAGGACCTCAAAACGTAAATAATAATGTTCCCGAAAAGTTCAGACCGTATCTCGGCAAGTATTCACTTGCCGCTCTGCAGGCCGAGTTTACGGTGCTTTACAAAGATGGCGGCCTGGCGGTGGACGACCCGCTTGCGAAAAAGCTAATTAAACTGCAATCCCCGAATGAAAAAGGAATGTGGGTGGATGAATTTAATAAAAATTTAATCTTCTTCGAGCAGGATAACAAGAGCAATGTGACGACAATGAAGATAGATTCGGTTGATAAATTCACCCGGTGAAAACCTATAACAAATATAGGAATAGTAAAATGATAATGATAAAACCACGGGAAAAAATTATTTAAAATGAGTGTATGATAAATGAAAAGAATTGTAAATATAGGCTGGAAAATTTCTCTTATATTACTTGGGATTATTAGTTTATCAACAGGTCTTAGTAAACGACCTGGTTTCTGGACGTCTTATGTCCTTGATATGACAGGCCCGGCTTGGAATTATATTCTTATTCGCGGTCAGTATTCAGCCCAATAAACTTTTTTTTCCTTCAGATTCAGTCCTGAGTTTGCTTTGCTTCTTATCATGGGAATTTGTTTTCTGATAGAAACAAGCCAATTTTTCAAACTCTATGAAGCACATTTCGATCCATGGGATTATCTGGCTTATATTTCAGTATTAATTCCTGTTTATTTAATAGATAAATATATCAGCAGACAGAAATCATAATAGTTATTCAATGTAGATGAAAATGGAGGCGAATTATGATTGCTTTTGAGAAAAATGAACAAGTCACGCCGGTCTGTCCGCACTGCAAAAAAGAGCTTACAAAGGTATGGTTTCAGCAAATAAAAGGCGACCTCGGAAAGCGTTGTCTCTACTTCTGCCCTGAGTGTAAATCCTCTCTTGGGATTTCTCACCGCAAAGGACTCGTACCTTTTGGCTTTTAAGCCGTTATAGAGGTTTTAGCTCTATAAAAACATGCTCGTAATAATAAGGAGAAAGGCAGATATCGAGGATTAGCCAATATTCTCTTTAGAGCCTATCCGGATAACCGTCTCGTTATAAGGCCGAGCGAAAAGCCCCGGGCCGGAGCGGCAGGCCAAAAAGGCTCGCCGGCAGTGGCTTGCTGCACGTTGAGAACGTTTTGACCGACAACGCAGGCATCGAACTTTGCAACCGGACGAAATAGAGTAGGTTAGTGGAATAGGTTCTTGATATTGGCCCAAACAACATGCTATGATACTGTTGTTGATAGATTCATCATTACCCTTGAACGAAAAGTGGATTAAATGAGTCAACCTCATGAGTACTATACTGTCTGTGTTGCGACAGGCTTACTCATGAGTTAGAATATGCAGCGCCTGGAGCGCAAAAGCTAATGTGTGTATCTCGAATAATAATGTCCCTCAAGTGATAATGAAAGGACACGACCATGGAAAGACGTCAAATGCTCAAAACCTGTGTAGCTGCGGCAACCGCCGCCGGCGTCACGTTGACCCCGACTGCAAGAGCCGACAGAAAGACCTTCCCACCTATCGATTCCGAAAAGATGGTCGCTGCAGCCCTGGAGTGTTTAACCACTCGTGGCAAGGGCTGCTCCGAGTCGATGCTTTCGGCTGGCTGCCAGGCACTGGGTATCGAAAGCGGACCTGGTGCCGGACATTGCAATGGGCCTGAGCGGAGGCGTCGGGTTGCGAGGAAGGATATGCGGCTTATTGACAGGCTCATCAATGGTCGTGTCTCTGGCTGTGGCAAAGAAAGAGAAAGACTACGCCAAAAGGAAGATGCAGAGCCTCCAGATCACCGGGCGGCTGTTCGACAAGTTCGCCCAGCAGTTCGGTTCATGCCGATGCCGTCGGCTTTCCGGCCTGGACCTGACCACGCCCGAAGGTCGAAAAAAACTTAATGAGGAGGTCAAGTTCCGGGTCTGCACCAGATACGTCCGTCAGGCAACAAAATCCTTGGCTAAGGAGCTTATGGCCCTCTGAGCCACCGACGAAGCTGCCCTGCGGCCGGCCACTGTCCCGCTGCTTAACCATTAAACGAGCGTATTGTTTTTTGTGGTAGAGGTTGCGCTTGTCAAACGCCAATAGGACCACTATGAATACGGGCATAAAGCAGCAATAACGCAGAACAACACCGAAATATTGGCAGGCATTGTCAGGACACAATTGCTTGCGCCGGGAACGGCCGTGTCCCGCATATTATGGATCCCTGTGCAAGCATCTGCTCATTCGGCTCGCCGGAGCGGGCCGGTCTTTCCATATCGTGGTCGTGTTAATGGTGGAGCGAATTTTTTTAACTTTTTACGATTTTTTTCGGGACGTTTTCACCCCTACATACGTTTATAATTATGATGATAGCTGGAACTGAAAAAAATTGGATAAAGAGGCAAACGACATTGGCATCAAGCAAAGCCGAAAATACTGACTTAATCAGGCAAGCGTGCAGCGATCCGGACGCTTTTGCACAACTCTATCTCCTGCATTATAACGACGTATTTCACTATTGCATACGCCGCCTGTTCGACCGCCACTCTGCCGAAGACGTAACATCAACTGTTTTCTTTAAAGTTATGCATAACTTAAGTTCTTTTGATGGGAAAGTAACCGATTTTAGAAACTGGCTTCTTCGAATTGCAACCAATGCCGTTAATGACCATTTGCGCAATTCCAAAAGAAGAGTGGATGTAATTCAAAAAGTTGTAAATAATAGCCGCGCGGAATCTGACTGTGTAATTCCCTCCAATGATAGACTGCTCGAAAGGAAGTTTCGCTTAAAACAGGCTCTTTTGAGCTTAAAACCAAAGTACCAGACTGTCATTACTTTACGTTTTTTTGAAAATATGAAGTTAACCGAAATAGCCGCATGTTTGGATACAAATCCCTCTACCGTGCGTAGTTGTCTCTCACGAGCTACCGCCAAACTGCGCAAAAAGCTGAACATTGCAACCAGAAATGGAGGGGCAATTCTATGAATGATAACGAAAAATATATCGAAGAGTTTATAAATGATATTCCTTTTGATACCCCGGATGATGAACATCGCGATGAGTTGAAAAAGCAGCTCCTGAACGCCTTCCCCAAACATCGGCTCCAACCGGCAGTTCACACTGTCCATGTATGGAGAAAAATTATGAAAAGTAGAACATCAAAACTGGCCGTTGCGGCAGTGATAATAATAGTGGTGATTTTGGGATTTAACTTTATCGATAGGCCCAATATGGCAGGTGTGGCCTTTGCAGAAGTAAAAGAAGCAGTAAGGAATGTATCATGGATGCATATTGTGGGAAAGAATTGGAGCAGATCGACTGATGATTATGACAAATTTGAGCATTGGATTTCTTTGCCGAGTGAAATAATAGCAAAAAATGTGACGGTTCAAGAAGACGGATTTCGGATTATTTGGTCGGATTACCGTAATCATAAGAGGGAAATTTATGATTCCAATTCGGGGACTCTCACATTCAGATACGAGAATAGAGAATTAAGTGTTGATGAGTTTGATCCTGTCGATTATCTCAGATCAATAATTGAACCTATGATAAAAAAGTATTCAGTGATAACCAAACAAAAAGGATCACATGATGGATGTCAAGTGAATGTTTACGAACTCAAATATAATGAAGATGGTTACGCAGCCAACGCAAAATTTATAACAGATGTTTCTAATAATTTGCCGATTACCATCAGCTTTGAAGTTCTTGGAGAAGATGGTAAGCCCTTGTTTACTCGACAAGGCAAATGTTATTATCCGGCGGATGGACCGGCTGATATTTACGATCTGGGAGTACCTGCCCATGCGGTAATTGTAGACGAATTCCCAGTCCGTGAAATCAAAGATGTGATTGATACGGGCAAAAGATACAGGGAAAACTTTATAGAAAAGAACAAGAATTACATTTTGATATTTACCAGAGGTGCGCCTTCAAGAGGAGGCGTAACGACTGTTTATATCTGTTATAAATGTGGCGAATTGCAGAGAATTGAACAATATAAATGTTCCCCTCCTCGAAGAGACTTAAAAGACATTGAGAATAATTTTGATTTTATACTGAGATGGGCAAAGACCAACAAACCGATACTGACATATCTCTATGACGGAAAATACTGGCATTTGTCGGATTATTGGCAAAAAAATTATGAAAGGAGCGTGCATCGTTCGGGATTTGATAACTACTTGGTCAATACTGCCTGGGAATTTTGGTTTTCATCTGGTAGTCTTGTGCAGGATGAATATTCCAGGCAAAACGGTTTAATTTGCTTCGATCCGGGAGACCGCTGGCGTTTTTACATTAATCCAAAATATGATTATATCTGTCATAGACGTCAAGAGCATGTGCCCAATCTTGAGCAAACAAGCATCTGGGAGGTAAAAGAATACGCCAAAACACGAGACGGGCAATGGTATCCGAAGATAATGCATCTGTCATACATCAAGGAAACTGCCGAAGGACAACAAGCCTTACCTGAACTTGGTTTCATTGAGACATGGTATCTTAAACTCAATCCAGAATTCCCCAAAGGTATTTTTAAACCGGATAATTTGCAAAAGGAATTTGATTAAGAGGTGAGTTTAAATGTTCTGAAATTAGACGAGAAGATTTGCGATTCAATTACCAAATAGCAATCCACTGAGAAATCCAACAGGCCGGACTAAACCAGCCCGGCCTTTTTTATGCGCCTTTAAGGCAAAAAACCCTTTTTCGCACCACAAAGTTGGAAATGGCACAAAAAGTGAATTTTTTTATACTAAAACAGCCGGCTTAGTTGTTATATAAGTGACAATCGGTTGTTCTAAATGTAGGAAGTTACTTTTAGATGTTTGAAGATAAGCTGTTCATATGGAAGGTTAATCGCGGTGACCGCAGTGTCCTGCAGGGCATATATGAAAAGTACAAAGATGGTCTGGTCACGTTGGCCGCTGCTCTCTTAAATGATGTAAGTTCCGCCGAGGATGTTGTGCACGATGTGTTTGTGTCCTTTATCAAATCTTCTCACAGGTTCAGGCTTACCGGGACTCTTAAAGGATATTTAGCGACCTGTGTCGCTAATAACGCACGAAACAAAAATAAAGCGAATCAAAGACGCAATAAAATTGCGTCCGATGACGCAGACCCATCCAAAGCGGCTTCGAATAGTTCGGAATTTCGCGCGATATTCGGTGAAGAATTACGTCAGTTGAGTTGGGCACTTGGACAGCTTCCGTATGAACAGCGGGAAGTTTTAATCCTGCATACATACAGCGGGATGAAGTTTAAAGCGATCGCCGCTCAGCAGAGCGTTTCAATCAATACTGTACAGGGCCGGTACCGGTATGCGTTGGATAAACTGCGGTCAATGTTAAATGGTGAGATGAAACGATGAGACCAGTAGATAACATAAATGAGTTGATTAAGAAATTACACTTGAATGCCAGTGCCGAGCTGGACAAAAGAGTTCACGACGATATTTCAGAGGCACTGGGCGAATCAGAAAAAACTAAATCGGTTCATGCAGAGCCGAATATATGGAGAACCATTATGAAAAGTAGAACATCAAAACTGGCCGCTGCTGCCATGATAATAATTGCTGTGCTTCTCGGCGTACATTATTTCGGCGGTTCCGTTGAAAATGTGGCCTTTGCCGATGTCATACAAAATATCCAGAACGCTCGAACCTTGACTTACCGAAGCGTTATTACACCGGCGGATCAGAACCCTCAGGTTGTGAAAACTACGGTCATAGAACCACATTTTATGCGGGTAGAATTACCGGACGGAAAGGTTTGGATCCTCGATCATGGTCAGGGTAAAACACTCATTCTGGATTCGAAAAATAAGCATGCTGTAATGTCATCCACACCTCAAAAAACATTGGGTTTGTATGATACTTTTCGAGACTTCCGCAATAACCCTGATTTTTCTGTTAGTCAGATTGGTCAGCGCACAATCGATGGGGTACTGACAGTAGGTTTTCAGTTGACAAGGGGAGATGATGAGAATGTGAGAATCGTATGGGCTGATCCTCAAACCTCGTTGCCCATACGCATCGAACAGACTGTAAAAGACGAGAATGGTCGGGTTATTAAAAGCGTGACGACCAATATTATTTTCGATGCGGAGCTGGACCAGTCGCTTTTTCGCCTCGATGCGCCCGAGGGATACACTCAGAGATTTGTTGATGGGCCGCATGAGCGTACCGTCAAACTCACAAAACGCATGAAATCGGCTAAAAACATGCAGAAGATCTTGCTGGCCTGTATGGTTTACGCAAAGGATCATGAGGACCAATGGCCGGACAGTCTGCAAGACCTTACTCAACGTAGATTGGTGAGAGATACTTTAATCAATCCACGGCAACCGGAACGAGAAAACGGCTACGTCTATATAAAGCCGAGCACACCTATATCGCCCCAGCAGATTGTGCTGTATGAGGCACATGACTCGTGGGCTGACGGTATTAACGTCGGTTACGCTGATGGTCATGTACAATTTATTAAAGAAGAGTCTAACTTTAAAAAGGACCTCCAAAAACCGATCAAAGCTAGATCGGCTAAAAATATGAAGAAGATCTTGCTGAACTGTATTATGTATGCACAGGAACATGAAAACCAATGGCCGGACAGTCTACAAGACCTTACTCAGTATAGATTGGCCGGAGATACTTTAATCAATCCAGGGCAGCCGGAACGAGAAAACGGATACATTTATATAAAACCGGGTATACCAATATCGCCCCAGCAGGTCGTGCTGTATGAGGCACATGACTCATGG
>CAZWME010000061.1:0-12777 GCA_964634515.1 uncultured Pirellulales bacterium
AAATAAGAAGATTGAGTTTTGGGACGTTCAACGCAAGGGAGCGAATTACTTCAACGTCACGCCTGAAGAGCAATGGTTCAAAGCCGCTCACGAGCTGGGAATTGATTGGGTTCGCATGACCTATGATAAATGGAAAGGGCAGCGGCGAGACTTCTTGGTGGGGGACGCTAACAATTTCACCGGGATTATCCAGGAAGACCTGGCAAGACTCATCCAAACACTTGATTGGGCCGACAAATACAACATTAAGGTCGTAATCGCGCCCTTGGGCTTGCCGGGCAATCGCTGGGTGCAGAACAACGAGAACCGTCGCGATTTACGCTTATGGAACGATCAGAAATACTGGCCGCAAGCGGCTGATTTCTGGCGAGATTTAGCGGCGAGCTTAAAAGATCACCCGGCAGTCTATGCCTACAACATCCTCAACGAACCGATCCCGGAAATGAAAACGGGTATAGCAGAGCACTGCCCAGCCTCGCGTTACGCGCCCTGGTACAAAAAATACCGCGGCACCTCTCACGATCTACCGGCATTCTATGAGACCGTAATCGCTGCCATCCGCCAGGTCGATTCGGAGACCCCGATCATGTTGGACGCAGGTTGGTACGCCCAGCCCCCGGCCTTCGTCTATTGGCCTAAAATCGGCGATGAGAAGGTGCTCTATTCATTCCACATGTACGAACCTTATGATTTCACGAATCACAAGAACTTCCGGAAAGAGCAAAGCTATGTATATCCAGGCACGATACCCTTTGCCGGAGAGGATGTCCACTGGAACAAACAACAGATTGAGAATTATCTGTCGCCGTTCTGTGAGTGGGCCAAAGTCCGAAAGATTCCATCAAACCGTTTGGTATGCGGCGAGTTTGGATGCTACCGTCGGAATCAGGGTGGCAAAGAGTATCTTACCGATGTCATTGCTGTTTTGAACTCACATGGCCTGCACTGGGCGTTCTATTCGTTCCGTGAGGATGAATGGGATGGATATGACTACGAGATAGGAACTGACGGCTTGGGAGCGGCATACTGGCAGGCCAAAGAAGCTGGGCAGAATCCGGAAGTTCCACGCCGGGACAATCCATTGTTCAGCATCATAAAAAGGCAGTTCTCCCCAGGCAAAGCGCCTACCGTCTCGGCAGTTTCCATCACGAAACCGAAGGTTCGCGAATTGGTCGAGTCTTTGGGCAGCGATGAGTGGAGGCAGCGAGAAGAGGCAGCCAACGAGATATGGACGATGGGGCTTGAGGCAAGAGCCGCTATCCCTTCGCTCATCGATCGACTCAAAGACGAACAGTGGCATGTCCGAAAGGCCGCGGCTATTGCCCTGACCAGTATGGGTGTCGAAGCAAAACCGGCCGTTCATTCCTTAATTGCAGCGCTTGATGACGAGGAGTGGCACGTTAGAAAACCCGCCGCCCAGGCCCTCGCCGCAATAGGACCGGCTTCTAGGCCTGCTGTATCATCCCTGATTGAGGCATTGAACGACGAGGAATGGCATGTTAGAAAGCCCGCAGCCGAAGCCCTTGCTGCGATAGGACCGGCTTCATGGCCCGCAGTACCGTCTCTGATTGAGGCGCTAAACGACGAGGAATGGCATGTTAGAAAGCCCGCAGCCGAAGCCCTTGCTGCGATAGGACCGGCTTCGAAACCGGCGATATCGCATCTCATAGAGGCGCTAAACGACGAGGAGTGGCATGTCAGGAAACCTGCAGCACTGGCGCTGGGAGCAATCGGTCCCGAGGCCAGGCAGGCAATACCTGTTTTGAAAGAAATGCTCAACGACCCTGAGTTGCAAGTGCAACAGGCAGTCACCGATGCCTTGGAAAAGATTGCCGGTCAAAGTAATGCTTCAGGGCTTGAAAGATAGATAAAGATTCAGTGAAGGCTGTTATATATTTGGCCGTAATAAGGAAGGTTTTTGATAATGAGCGAAACGAAAGAAGGAAGGATAGTCAAAGTCGCAGGCCCTGTCGTTGTTGCCGAGGGCATGGCCGGTGCGAGAATGTACGATGTTGTCGGTGTGGGTGAATTGAACATCATAGGTGAAATCGTGGAGCTGCACAACGATTTGGCCTCGATTCAGGTCTATGAAGAAACCACGGGAATAGGCCCTGGGGAGCCGGTCGTTGATACAGAGGCGCCTTTGAGTGTTGAGCTTGGGCCCGGCCTGATTGAAAGTATTTACGATGGCATCCAAAGGCCCCTGGACTCGCTTGTTGACCTCGAAGGTGAGTTTATGAGCAGGGGCAGTGCCCTGCCCGGCCTGAACAGGGAGAAGAAATGGCACTTCGTACCGACAGTAGGCGACCGAACAAAAGTAAGCTCCGGCGATATCATAGGCGAGGTACAGGAAACTACTCTTCTTCAACACAAAATTATGGTTCCGACCGGCATAGAGGGAACTTTACAAAGAATACATGAAGGCGAGTACACGGTAGTCGAAACAATAGCGGTAGTCGTTGCTGACGACGGCTCCGAAACCGAGCTGACACTGATGCAGAAATGGCCCGTCCGAAATCCCAGGCAGACGCTTAAACGCCTCGCGCCGAACAATATTCTTATTACCGGCCAGCGGGTCGTCGATACTTTTTTCCCAATCACAAAGGGCGGTACGGCCTGTGTACCCGGACCCTTCGGAACAGGAAAAACCGTTGTCCAGCATCAGTTGGCAAAATGGGTCGATGCTGACATTGTCGTCTATGTCGGATGCGGCGAGCGAGGCAATGAAATGACCGACGTTCTAACCGAGTTCCCGGAATTAAAGGACCCCAGAAGCGGCGAGCCTTTAATGAAACGCTCCGTTCTCATTGCAAATACTTCGAACATGCCTGTTGCCGCAAGAGAGGCTTCCGTTTATACAGGAATTACCATAGCTGAATATTTTCGTGATATGGGTTATGTCGTGGCTCTGATGGCAGACAGCACAAGCAGATGGGCAGAAGCCATGCGAGAAATTTCCACACGACTCGAAGAAATGCCCGCAGAAGAAGGTTACCCCGCATATCTCGCCGCGAGAATCGCCGCCTTTTATGAAAGAGCCGGCCGAGTCCAGTGCTGCGGTAGCCCCGAACGAGAAGGAGCTTTGTCCATTATCGGCGCCGTAAGCCCACCCGGCGGCGACTTATCCGATTCCGTAGTGCAGGCGACACTGCACGTAGTCAAAGTTTTCTGGTCACTCAAAGGCGAACTCGCTTATCAGAGACATTTTCCGGCGATAGACTGGCTAACTTCATATAGTTTTTATAAGCAATACCTCAGAGAGTGCTTTGAAAATAAGGAACAGGGCGATGAGATGGAACAGTTGGCTGTCCAGGCCATGAGTTTACTGGAACAGGAAGCTGAACTTATCGAGATTGTTCGGTTAGTCGGCGCAGATGCTCTTTCGCCACAGGATCGGCTTGCATTGGAGACGTCCCGGTCCATCCGTGAGGATTTTCTTCACCAGAACGCATTCCACGATGTTGATACCTACACATCGATGGACAAGCAATACGAGATGCTGAAAAATATTTTGCATTTCCATAAGCAGGCGATTGGAGCTATTGAGGCCGGAGTTGAAACCGCCGAGATATTCAAACTGTCTGTCCGGGAAGAAATCGCAAGGGCAAAATATATTCCGCGTGAATCTGTAACAAAGGTCGCAGCAATAAGAGATACGATAGACGAACACATAAAACAATTACACCCATCGAGAGTGTCTTAAATGGCATGAATGAGTGAATGGGTAGAAGAGTATAAGTTAATGCATGAAACAGTTGAAGGCAGCGTATAACGGATAGATAATCGCTTCTTTCTGTTGTGAAATACGAAATAGGAGTATGAAATGCCGGCTATAAAAGAATATCAAACAGTAACAGACATCTCCGGGCCGTTAATGATGGTCGAGATGGTTGACGAAGCCAAGTACGGACATATCGTCGATATTGAGCTTGGAGACGGCTCGATACGTCACGGCCAGATTTTACAGGTCGAGAACGATAAAGTGCTCCTCCAGGTCTTCGAGGGCACGCGAGGTATCGACGTCAAGAAAAGCACCGTTCGGTTTCTGGCCAAGCCGTTGGAATTGGCCGTCTCGCCCGATATTTTAGGCAGGGTTTTCAGCGGCCTTGGTGAACCTAAAGACGACGGGCCAGCCATTATCCCTGAGAAACGGCTGGATATTAACAGCAAGCCGATTAATCCGTTTGCCCGAGATTATCCGAACGAATTTATTCAGACAGGCATATCCACAATCGACGGTCTCAATCCGCTCGTTCGAGGTCAGAAGCTGCCCATATTCTCAGGCGCCGGTCTTCCACACGACCAGGTAACGGCCCAGATAGCCCGGCAAGCGACGATTCTCGGAGAGGGCGAAGATTTTGCAGTAGTATTTGCAGCGATGGGAATTACATTCGAGGCGGCACAGTTCTTTATCGACGACCTTCATCAGACAGGTGCGATTGAGCGTGCGGTTATGTTCGTTAATCTTGCGAACGACCCGGCGATTGAACGGATAGCGACGCCGAGATTTGCACTTACGGCCGCCGAGTACCTCGCATTCGATCTGGATATGCACGTATTGGTAATCCTGAACGATATGACCAACTACTGTGAGGCACTTCGCGAAATAAGCGCCGCCAGAAAAGAGGTTCCGGGCCGAAGAGGGTATCCGGGCTATCTGTACACCGACCTTGCAACGATTTATGAAAGGGCCGGGCGAATCAAAGAGAAAAAGGGCTCTATTACGATGGTGCCGGTATTGACGATGCCTGAGGACGACAAGACGCATCCTGTGCCGGACCTTACGGGTTATATTACAGAAGGACAGATAATCCTGTCCCGTCCGCTGCACAGAAAAGCGGTATCGCCGCCGGTCGATGTTTTGCCGAGCCTGTCGCGTCTTAAAGACAAAGGTATCGGCGAGGGCAAGACCCGCGAGGACCACGCAGACCTTTATAATCAGCTTTACGCCGCATATGCACGCGGCAAGGAATGCCAGGAATTAGCGACGATTATGGGAGAGGCGGCGCTTTCGGATGAAGACAAGAAATATATGACCTTCGCTAATAAGTTCGAGGACAAATATATCTCGCAGGACTATTACGAAAACCGTACCGTCCAGCAGACCCTCGACCTTAGCTGGGAGCTACTGAGCATGTTCGAGAACGTCGAGCTTAAGCGTATCGATGTGAAGCTTATCGAAAAGTATATGACAAAATATAGAAGTAAATGAGTAAATGAGTAAATGAGTGGATGAGTGTCGTAAAGACACATAAAGATTTGGATATTTGGAAACGTGGGATTGGGTTTGTTGGACAAATTTATAAAATTACAGCCAACTTCCCACAAGAAGAACTTTATGGTTTAACATCACAAATAAGAAGAGCGGCAATATCTTATCCAAGTAATATTGCTGAAGGTGCCGCCAGGATATCAACAAAAGAATTTGTTAAGTTTTTATATATTTCATTGGGATCTCTGTCAGAAATGGAAACACAATTGATAATTGCTGAAAATTTGGGATATATAAGAGGAAGTGAGCTACTTGAAGAAATCGAAGCATTAAGAAGAATGACTTTAAGCTTTATCCAATATCTTAAGACTAAGAAGGATGAGTGAATCAGTAGATGAGTGAACGTATATACTCATAAACATATTCACACCGAAATGAATTATGTTAGCTAATGTAAATGCGACACGAATGGAATTGTTACGGCTGCGTAAGCGGGTGGCGCTTGCCAACCGTGGTCATCGTCTGCTCAGTGAAAAAAGAGACGAGATTTCACGCCAGTTGATTCAGATAGCCAGAGATATTCAGCCGTTACGCAAACGTGTTGAAGAAGAGCTGTTAGAGACGTGCCGGCGTTTTATGTTAGCTCGTGCGACGATGGAGCCGGAGCATATTAAGGCCGCACTTGAGGTGCCTACGAAGAAGTTCAGCCTTGCTGTTTCATTTGCTAACATAATGAATGTACGTGTACCGCATTTAGCCAAGGAGATGGAGGGTGAGATTATCTGCTACGGATATGCAACGACTTCAGGCGAGATGGACGTTGCATTGCTGGCTCTTGAGAGGGCATTTGATAGTTTGATTGAATTGGCGGAGAAGGAAAAGCAGGCCCGCCTGCTTGCCGTCGAGCTTCAGATGACCCGCCGGAGGGTAAATGTTTTAGAGCACGTCGTAATTCCTGAACTTCACGAGACTATCAGGTTCATTTTCGACAAATTGGCCGAAGCCGAACGTGATAATATATCCCGGCTGATGAAGATAACGGATATTATTAGGGCGTGATGCATCGCCCGTGATCCGCGGCTCTTGGATGGGGGATGAGTAAATGGGTGGATGTGTATTCTCAAATCCGAAATGCGAAGCACACCTTGTTTTCACATAGGCAAACTTGTCGCCGTGAAAACGACGCTATTATTTATTTTCATCCCGATATACATTTTTTGTGTTCATTGAAAGATAACATCCAACAGTCATGAAGATTATTATACGTAATGCGCGTACGCGCTTTACGTATTGTATATATTAATGTGGAAAATATGATTTAATACAACTATGCAATCTCAAGCTGAGTATTGCGTTACGGTAACGAACACTAACAGGTAAAATAGCCGGGCAAAAAGAGAGTTACGGTCATAGAATAATTAAGCAGATTTACCTGGCGTGTCTGGCGACTTTAATTAGACGGAGAATCAGTTCCGTCCGGCCATGGACAGCTAATTTAACGCAAATATGGTTTACATGTGTTCTGGCCGTATTATAGGTAATATGACATGTTTTCGCGATTTTTTTGTTATCCAGACCTTCACAAACCAACTTTGTGATCTGAGTCTGACGTGGTGTCAGATGAAAGCCCTTTTGGATGTAGTTCCATTGTTTTGAACTGAACATGGTATAATGATTATAATAGATTCTGCAAAAGAGTCTTCATTTTTATTGAGATTTTTTTATGGCTGAAACCAACTCAGACATTACATGTTGAAATATTCCTTTCATTCGACTAACCGGATTTGATATACGTAATGCGCGTATGCGCTTTACATATTATATATTAATATCTTCACGTTAAATCTCTTGCAATGTTAAAGTTCTTTGCAACTACATTGGCCCGTTTCTTCGATTGTGTGCCCTGGGCTAAAGCCCCTAAGGAAATAGCGCCTTGTGCACAAGCTCGGGGCAGGCTTCTTCGAAAGTGCTGCTCTTTAATAAACTCGAAACCAGCAGGACAGGAGCCTTCAGCTATGTTCAGCACGGGCTCTGAAAAACCGGAGGAGGTTTCTAATTGGGCGAGGCCGAACGAGACAACATATCACGGCTAATGAAGATTACGGATATCATACGAGCGTAGCTCGTATTGCGTGATGTGTATTGTGTATAGAGTATTGCGTAAGACGTAGATGAGCGAATGAGATAATGAGGAGATGAGGGATGAGTATTCTCAAATCCGAAAAGTGAAACGATCTTCGCTTTCACTTGTGTAAACATATCGTAGGGAAAAACTGTCTATCTTGTTTGAATGCAGCTTTCTAAACAATTTTGGTTATAAAGTTTGACATTAGCAGGGATATTCATGATAATCAGAATTGAAAGAGAAATGTACTTTGCTTTTGAAGCAGTATAAAGAGATAAAGTGTATGTAAATATCCATATATTTTTTGCAAAGAGCAAAAGAGATGATTAAGAGACTAAGAGTCAAGAACTTTAAGGCACTTCGAGACATTGAGGTAGAGTTGACACCGATCCATGTTTTGATTGGTCCGAATGATTCAGGTAAGACAAGCATACTTGATGTGATTGCTGCTTTGTGTCGAAGCGTGGATCACCCACTTGCTCAAGCGTTTCTTGGATCCTGGAAAGGTACGGAACTCGTCTGGAATGGACATTCGGATTTACCTGTGAGAATTGAAGTGGATTTTGATGATGAAACAATCTCTGGTTATGGCATAAGTGTGCTATTTGGAATGAAAAACAGAAATGCGGATACACAGAGCGAATTTTTTAGAGAAGGGGACTCTACTGTTACATTAGAACAATTGGGCAGTAGGACCTGGATCAAGCACCAAATTGATAATCCAGGGTGGTCTGCTCCTCATAGCGATAGACTAAAGCTTGTCCAAGAAATATTGTCAGGGATTCATTATTATCATTTTGATCCCTCATTTCTGGCATTACCAGTTGCACCTGACTCTAGTCGGCGATTCAGGTTGGAGCCTAATGGTTTCGGTCTAGCCTTACTTCAAGATGAAATATTGAGTTTCGACCGCGATCGATTCGTTCAATTAGAAAAACAGTTCACGAAGATATTTCCTCATATCAAATCAATTAAGCTTATACAGGAAAAGGCTTATCGTGCCCCTGTCGATAATCCTGAGAAGATAACAATTTTAAATAAAGCGGATGGCAAAGGACTCTATTTCGAGTTGAGAGGAAGTGGTCAATTAGTACCAGCCTCTCAAGCATCCGATGGCACCCTTATAGTTTTAGCCTACTTGTCAATCTTATACTTACCTAAACCACCTAGGTTACTACTTCTTGAAGAACCAGAAAATGGCATTCATCCCAAGCGGTTACGTGATATCCTAAAAATTCTGCGTGATTTAGTACATGAACAGTCTCACACACAAGTAGTCCTTACAACCCACTCACCTTATGTACTCGATTTATTCAAACCTGAAGAAGTTACTCTTTGTAACAAATTAGAAGAGACAGGGGAAATAAAGGCTACCCGTATGTCTGATAGCCCTACGGTATTACAACAACTTGATGTTTTTACTCTCGGTGAAATCTGGACTTCTGAAGGTGATAAGAAAATAGCCGAATTAGAAGACAAGACAGAAAGGACCGAAGAATGAGGGTCCTAGTTGTTGCGGAGGGAAAACACGAACTTCACGGTGCTTTGGGAAATCTACTCGAAAAACTCGGAGGCGAAAATGCAACTTTTGATTATGATCGTATTTCAAATAACACAATTCACGCTTTTCATGGTATAGGAAATGGGTATTTTAAACGAGCAATACGCTGGCTTTTAGAAGCAGAAAAAAAAGGTGTTGACGCACTTATATTACTGATCGATGAAGATGGTGAAAGAGATAGGATTAGACAGATTCAGGACGCTCAAGATTCCTCATTATCACAGTTTCCCCGTGCTATGGGGGTAGCAATTAGAACATTCGATGCCTGGATGCTGGCAGATGAGAAAACATTAACTGAAGTTCTTGGTAATAATATCAATAGACAGGCTGATCCAGAGACTATCCGCAATCCAAAACAAGTTTGTACGAGACTGCTCGCAAACAGTCAAGTCCAGATATCACAACGAGAAATGTATGCAAGTGTATCATCTAACATTGATATAGACAACTTGTGTGATCGATGCCGATCAGGATTTAGGCCGTTCGCTACATACGTAAGAAATATCTTTCAGTGCTAATCTTAACAATGTTTTACGCATTTCATTTGGAATGAGGGTAGTATTAATCGGGAAAGTTGATATAGGCGAATTCTTTGTGGTACGATAGAAAATTAAAAAATCAAACATAAAAAAGCAAAATTACAAAGTAAAAATCATATATTACATTTCAGTCTTTAGAATGAAAATTTAGGTAAGCAAACTCCTTGTGGTACTTCCTGGCTGCGGTATCATATGCTTTTGCGGCTTCGACTTCGTCTTTGAAATATCCGAGAGAGACAGTATTGCCGTCGGTGGTGATTTTGGCAACGAACTGTTTTTCGCGGGAGTAGAAGCTTACGCCTTTGTATTTTGAGCGGGTGTTTTTTCTTTTTTTCGAGTAGCGGTTGTTCTGGGCGCGGGTCGCTGGGCGGAGGTTCGCCCGGCGATTGTCGAGGCCGTTATGGTTGATGTGGTCAACGACGCAGCCGGGAGGGACTTTTATGATACAGCGGTGCATGTAAATGGGGGTCGTGTCTTTTCTGGTGGGGGCGTTGCGCTTAGCGTAAGAAGTGTTGCCGTTCTTAGTAACATGCCATCTGTATTTACTTAGCCTTTCATAATCTTCGGGGTCAACGATGGCAAACTTGCCCTTTGTCAGGGGTATGCGGCGGAAGGGATAGCCGTAGCGGAGGCGGCGACAGAGAAGGAGCAGGCAAACGTAAGGTTTCTCCAGCCATCGTGGTATGTCGAAAGTAACTCGGATTTTCCGGCCTCCGCTTAATTGAAATCCGAAATGCGAATATCGAAATACGAAACAATATTAAATGACTAAAATCCAAATGCCTGAAACGGTAAGCTTTGAGATTTTGAACATTGGGAAACCTCCAAACATTCATTTTTAGAGGTTCCCATTAGAATTTCGAACTTGCTTAGGATTTCGTGTTTCGTGATTCTAATTTTGAAGTTAGTACTTTATGAAGGGCGAAAAAGCAGTCCCTCTATAATTGGACGAGTGTGAACAAATGAGCCGAAAATTCGGGGATTTTGTGAGGATAGAATCGAGTTAAGTGCTTATGTAGAAGAGAATAAAAATATTTTTGAAAATTTTTATTTTTGTTTTTAACTGTGAGCGTTTTTGACTGATTTTTCCGCCTGAATATGCTTCCAATTTTAACATAGAAAACGACTTGAATAATTTAATATGCTGATGAGCAGAGGGGATTTCAATTTATTTTCTTCTACGTACTATTGGGATGGAACATTAAGGATTGAGAATCGATAAGTCTAATCACTAAAAAGCGGTTTGCATGAGCAACTTAAAGCAGTTGACGATGATGTGGATTATGTACGCGGATGAAAACGACGATATCCTTGTCAAAGGAGCGATAGGGTACAGCGATGTCGAGAACGGCTGGGATAAGCACAAGGGAGA
Organism: uncultured Pirellulales bacterium; assembly: GCA_964634515.1. Classification (GTDB taxonomy): domain Bacteria; phylum Planctomycetota; class Phycisphaerae; order Sedimentisphaerales; family Anaerobacaceae; genus NIOZ-UU13. Next base: position 10,810 of record CAZWME010000061.1, read on the forward strand.
GATAGCCTTGGGGGACCGGCTTGCAACCGGGTGGGACGAACAGCAGGACGCACTGGAACGGTGCTGTCGATGCAATAATGAACAAGCTTGGGGCTATGATTAATGATGTCGAGATGCGAAGGAAGCTGAAAGCGATTGATGACAGGCTTAAGCTGTTGCCGGAAACTACAGTAGAGAGCAAGACGGCAGGTCAATAAACCGGATAAGGATTTGCCCGGTATGATCTATAGTCAGTGCAGGCCCTTCAGCATGCTCAGTGCAGGTCGAAGAAGTTTTTGCTGGTGGCGGTTACGGCATTGGCGAAATCGGCTAAATCCATCTGCTTTAGTTCGGCAAGATGCTTAGCGGTGTGGATCATAAGGGCCGGCTCGTTTATCTTTTGCTTTCGCATCGGTTCCGGTGACATATAGGGGCAATCGGTTTCGAGCATCAATCTATCTATGGGTACAATTTTGGCGGCATTGCGAATAAGGTCGGCGTTTTTGAAGGTAACTACGCCGGTAAACGAGATATAAAAGCCATAATCGAGAACAATCTTTGACTGCTCGACCGAGCCGCTAAAACAATGGAAGACCACTCCTCTTATACTGCGGCCGTATTGATCTAAAATCTCCATCGTTTCATCAAAGGCCTCTCTGCAATGGATGATTACGGGCAGGTTCAATTCTTTGGCGATTTTCAACTGGGCAACGAAGGCCTGCTTCTGGTCGGATTGACTTGAAAAATTATAATGAAAATCCAGGCCTGTCTCACCGAGGGCTACGACTTTTTCATCCTGGGCAAGCTCTTTTAACTCTGTTAGCGTTTCGGCGTTTACATCGCGTGCATCGTGGGGATGGATTCCGACGGCGGCGTACATATTCTTAAATTTGTCTGCAAGCTCAATGGCTTTGCGATTCTGCTGTGGGTCTGTACCGACGGTAATCCAGCCGGTAACGTCTTCAAGGACACTTCGGGCCAAGACAGCCTCGATGTCATCGGCCAACTTTTCAAACGTTAAATGACAATGTGTATCAATCAGTTCCATTGTTTCTATGGTACGAAAGCGTTTTGGTAATGTCTAATCTGCGGGGGGCCTTTTTGGCCGAGGACTATTGTAACAACATCAAAGCGAAAAGGCCTGTCGTCGATTTTGTGGGTTGCGAGAAAATAACGGGCGGTCCTGACTAATCTGGCTTTCTTGGGGGCTGTTATGGAAGATTCGACCGAGTTGAAGGTTTCGTCCGCCCTGGTTCTGACCTCGATGAAGACGATGGTCCTGTCGGTATCGACCATAATCAGGTCGATTTCGCCGGTTTTGCAGGAAAAGTTGCGGGTGAGGGTTTTGAGGCCTTTTCTTTTGAGGAACCTCTGGGAGCGTTTTTCACCCCATCGGCCGAGCAGTTCTTTGTCCGCCGGCGGCCTGCGTTTGTTCAGCAGCAGATTTCGTATCTCGTGTTTCGTATCGATCTCGTTATCTTGAGATGGTGTGGTCGCTATGCCGCTGTTTGAGCCTGACGGACTTGCCGGTCCGATCACGCAGATAATAGAGCTTGGCTCGCCTGGTCTTGCCGCTTCGGATCGGCTTGATATCGAGGACATTGGGCGAATGCAGCGGGAAGATTCGTTCGACCCCCTCGTTGCCGACCATTCGCCGGACCGTGAAGTTTTCATTAATACCCCGGCCTTTACGGGCAATGACCGTGCCGGAAAATATCTGCGTTCGCTCTTTATCGCCCTCTTTGATACGGCAGTGAACCTCGACGATATCACCTATCTCGAAGTGAGGGATCTTGTCCTTAAGACTCTTGCTTTCAACGGCGTCTAAAATTTCAGTTTTCACTGATTTATCTCCTAAATCTATAGTCGTTAGTTCCTGGTAGGGTGTGCACAGCACACCATTTTCAAAGCTGGTGGGCTACACTTAACCGGCTTTCAATGGGTCTTAGCTAAGTATAGACCTACACACTAACGACAAAATACCAAACC
>CAZWME010000062.1:0-12736 GCA_964634515.1 uncultured Pirellulales bacterium
CCGCAGACCCGGTCACTGGTAGTTGCAGCAGTATTGTTATCGAGGCTTGCTTCGGCCTTGGAAAAATTCTTGTTTCAGGTAAAGTAACGCCCGATAGATTCGTGGTCAATAAAAGTAATCTCAAGTTGCTTTCACGCACAATTTCTGAGAAAAAAATCGAATGTGTACTTGAATCGAACGGTTTAGTTAAAGAAAAAACCGTTCCAACAGAAAGGTCAACCGTTTGCTGTCTGGATAAGAAGCAGATAAAGCGATTAGCCAGGTTTGCACGAAAAGTAGAGAATGAATTCGGCCAACCTCAAGATATAGAGTGGACGATATGTAGAAATAAGATTTATCTGCTGCAAACGCGGCCGATTACTGCCCTGCCGCCGGAGAAGTCATGGGAGCAGCGCCAGATATGGTCTTGTAATCCCGCAAAAGAAGTCATGCCTGACGTAGTGACACCTGCTACGCTTTCATTAATTGAGGCATTTGTTGATAGTTTTATGAATCCACTCTTCCATACACTTTGTATGGACTGTACAGAACATTCTGTTTATGGTATGGTCGCAGGGAGAATTTATTTTAATGCAAACATCTGGGGTACTGTATTCAGAGACCTGCCCGGCACGAAAGACCTTGATTTCATGGAGGCGGCAGGCGGCCATAAAGGCCTGCAACAAGTCGTAGAGCGGCTCCGTAACGCAGAAGAAGAAGATTTACCGGATCTAAAATTCAGCCGATTGAAATTCTTCTTGAAATTCCCTTTTTTAATTATAGGCGCACTTCGCAATACTTCTGAGAAAGGCCGGCATATACTTGAGAAAGTTGACGCTGATTATGAAAAATGGTCACGATTGGATGCGGAAAGACTGTCAACTGAAGAAATTGTAATGTATTGTCAGGAAATTATGACTGATATAAATGAGATATTAGGAAACGCGATATATTTATTCAGTATCTTAGTAGCACTCCCAATTCTCGATATCGTATGCACCAAATGGTTCCCGGACGACAATAACATCGCTGGAAAATTGCTGGCAGGTATTGGCGGCATGGTCGATGCGACAGCGGGTCTTGATATTTGGCGACTAGCCATGACAGCCAACTCACAAGCGGATGTTAAAGACCTCATAATGTCAAATAATAACTGGCCTGACATTGAAAGTAAGCTCTCTCAGAAAGATTCTGGCAGGAAATTTTTGTCGGAGTGGAACCGATTCATGCTACTGCACGGACACCATTGCCGGGGTGAATTAGAGCTATACAACAAACGCTGGATCGAAACACCGGATTATATCCTGAAATTTGTACGCAGCCATATTACTCAGATAGACAAAATAGGCCCGGTTCAAAACTTCGCCAAGGTAGCAAAGCAGCGCCGACAACTGGAACAGCAGTGTCGTAAACAACTCAGGAACCCGATAAAGCGGATGATATTCAATCATCTTCTTGTTTGCGTCCAGAGTGGCTCCGTCTTTCGCGAGAATTTCAAAAGCGAAATCATAAAGCTGCTAACAGCTATGCGCAAACTGCTCATCGAGCTTGGCAAAAGGCTCAGTGACGAAGATGTGCTGAAGAACGCCGACGATACCTTCTTCTTAAGACTTGAAGAGATTGCACCTGTTGTAAACGGTAAGGCGGAATTCGATATCCACCAGGTCATTACAGAGCGGCGGGCCGAGTACAACAAGAACAGTTTGGTAACACCGCCCGATGTAGTTATCGGGAAATTCGATCCCGACAATTATGTTCCCGAGACTATTGATGATGCTGAGACGCTGAATGGATTTGGTGTCAGCCCCGGTGTTGCCACCGGCAAGGCTCGGGTGATTCTAATGGCCGATACACAAGAACAGCTCCTGGCCGGTGAGATTCTGGTAGCACCGTTCACCGATCCAGGCTGGACGCCCTATTTTGTGCCGGCCGCCGCAATAGTAATGGATGAGGGTGGAGTGATATCACACGGCAGCATTGTAGCCAGAGAGTACGGCATTCCCGCCGTGGTCAATGTCGGCAGCGGCACAAAAATTATCAAGACCGGCCAGACGATACAAGTGGACGGAAACAACGGGATCGTAAAGATATTAAGTTAGATTTCAATCGAAGGTAAGAACAGACTTACTTAAGTAGCAACTGATGGATAAACGCTGAGACAATCCACACCGCAAAGCTCGCGCAGAGCACAATCCACAAGGACAGTCGCTTCTGAAAACATAACAAAGCCACGAGGAAAAATAAAACACTCGGCACTATCCCCCACAAGGCGCCTTTGGTGTAATCGGTCATCAGGTTTAAATTGCCGGGATTGTCCAGATACAACCAGATGAGCACGATCAGCCCGGTCAAAGGCATTACGGCAATCAGACCGGCTAAACTCGGCAGCTTGCGCCCTATCTGCGTGCACAAAGTAATGATGCACAGGCTAATAAAAAGTTTGATAACAAATCGCATATCGATGGCTGCCCGCTTAATCGCGAGTAAAGCAACCTCATATTTCGACTTTAAGTCTTATCCGGTCTTTTTCACTTAATGAACCGGATAGTAAGAGGATAGCGATAATGCTCACCGTCGTTGGCCTTGACCGCCGCAATCAGCAGGAAAATCAAGTCAACTATGCTTATTGCAACCGGTATGACTGCGCCAATGCAGAAAAAAGACAGTGGTATCCATATAATGGCGGATATAAGCAGATACAAAAATATCGATAGCTGGAAGTTCACCGCCTCTTTGCCCTGCTCGTCCACGAAACCGAACTCATCCTTCTTTATTTGCCAGACAACCAGCGGCCCTATAATGCTGCCGATGACCGGAACTACGGGTATTAAACCACCGAGCCCGGCCAGATGGCATATCATACCCCACATACGGGCATCTTTATTGGTTTCCTTGCTCGGAGGACTGTCTTGAACAGTCTGAGATGGTTCGGCACTAACCTCCTGCACGGGGGGCGGTTCGCTTGCGGGTTGTTCGGCGCTTACGTTTTTTTCAACAGGAGTATCGTCTTTTGGTTTTTCCGCCGGTTCTGGGGTTTCATTGTTTTCTACCATAATCCAACTCCCTTCAATTTTAGTTAATTCTGATTTGATACCTGCCGCTCCACTTTGAAAACAGATACGGCCATAACTCTTTTGTAACAAAAACCAGTCAAATGGTCAAGGCTAAAAAATTCAGCGACGCCGACCCGCACGGCTGACGTCGATTGGTTTTATACCGAGCTTTCCCGCCGGCGACGCAGGATCAAATTTAACTATACCGGCCTTGAACTCTAAAATAAGCGGGTCAACGAGCAAGTTTCCGGAATCGGCGCCGAGTTGATAAGTTCCGGATTGGCTGTAATTTTTGAGCTTACGAGCCTGCACGATACCCTCTTTACTGAACAGCAAGTTATTTCGCAGTGTCGTAATCGCATCGGGATTTTCCAGTACGATTTTACCTTTGGCATAAACGATGTTTTTCTCCACGGTATAGTCCGACGACTTCGGGAACGTCAGTCTTGCATCCGCATCGCTGATAAAGACGTTGTTGCGGATGGTATTTCTCTTGGCCATGTGGTTATGTGAAGGCCTGGCTATACCAATCGACAAATTGCCCTCAACCAGGCATTTCTCAGACCTCTCATCGAGGTAATAGGCCGAGGCACCATAACCGCCGGTGTCAACGATGTCCCGGATGAAATTGCCTCTCAGTACAAGACCATTACCGGCAAAACAATAGATGCCTGCGCCATCGTGCAGCTCCTGCATCGCATGATAAATCAGATTGTGCTCGATGCGGTTGTTTTGTCCGCCGCAATTAACAGCGGTGTAAGGTGTCTCGTGGATTTCGTTGTGGGTTATCCGGCAGTCTCTGCCGCCGCCCTGCATGGCAATGGCACTGGGATAAGTAAGGCCGACATCGTGTATGTGATTGTCGCTGACAATACAACCGGTACCTCGACATCTAATCCCGCAAGCACCGGTATTATGCACATCACAGCGCTCGATGCGAATATTATTGCCGGACGCTTTGATACCCTGCCCACCGACATTGAGAATTTCAAGCTCAAGCAGCCGGCAGTTCCGGGCTGATGCTATGGTAACAGCCCCCTCGAATCTACCCGCACCGAAGCCGCCTGCCTCAAGCGGCGTTGTCGTAACCGAGAGCGTTATGCCTCGTATGGTTATGTCTCTGGCTGGCTTATCTTTGGTACCTTCAATCCTAATGATAGATTCGATGGTCGGCGCAAAAGCTTCTGCCTTTGTCATATCCTCACCGGTCAAAGGCCAATAAACCAACTTGCCCGCCGTGCGGTCCAGATACCACTGCCCGGGTCTCGTCAAACCCTCGCGCACATTCCGGACAACGTACTTTTTAACCCCGAACGCACCCGGCGGATGACCGGAAGGACTGGAAAAGGTGAGAGTATTAGAGGCCGTATTCATAGAACTAATGCCTACCATCGACTCGTCCCACATGTGATAGACAGTAATTTCGGCGTTGTTAATGTCCAGCCACCGGCCGAGGTCCTCCGGACGATATTTTAACGTCGTCAATTCCTCTCTCGTAGGCTTGCGCTTCCATCCGCCGCCGGTAGTGCTCATCCAGGGCACATTGAACTTGCTGAGATGCTCGAAGTATCCTTTCTCGGGTAACCTAGCGCGCGGGCAAAAACACCCGTTGACCACCAGCGCCCGGAAGTCCCAGCTTCCGCCCTTTACACCGGGCAGCTCTGCCGAATAGAACTTCTCGCCATCTTTTTTCCAGCCAATAACTTTTCGACCACCATAGATATCGACCTTTGCCCCAGGCGCCGATTCTATACTCAAACCAGCATCCCTGCCGGTCAGTACCAACGGCTCATCAAAGAAATACTGTCCCCGCTGGATAATGATTTTTTTCTGCTGTCTCGCTCCGATCGTGCGCGAAGCCTTACACGCCGCTTGGAGCGTAGCGAACGGACCATCCGTCCTTTTCGCATTTGCCTGGACCAGTCGGCCCGACCAGGAATCTTTGCCGTTAACCGCTACATAATAAACGCTGTCCCCGGCGCCGCTTTCTTGAGCAGACGCAAATGCTAAACCAACGGCCTGCGATGAGCCCAGCCTTTGAGTTTGAATGCACGTGAATAAAGCCAACAAAACGATAATCGTAATGCAATTTGTAAAAATTCGATTTTTCCTCATTTCCTGCTCCAAAAAAATTCTACCGAATGATTCAGAAATTCGGTGATAAACCAATAATGTTTAACAAAAATAGCCTGAATAAGGAAGCCTAAAATCCGGACCGGAGCCGAATGAATGTAAAAAACAAATTTGCCAAAAGTATTCTGCATTACTATTATGTTAGCTACGTGAACAAAGATTGTATTTAACCAGACAACAGGATTCGGTTATGGACGTATCTGAAAACGTCATTCCAGCTTTGCTGCTTACCACCGTCGCGGGGCTTTCGACAGGCATAGGAAGCGCCATCGCCTATTTCATCAGGAAACCGAAAGTTATTTATCTTTCTATCTCGTTGGGTTTCTCGGCTGGCGTAATGATTTACATATCCTTTATGGAGCTATTATCATCAGCCATGGAAACCTTAGGCGAATTTAGGAGCATCATTGCCTTCTTTGTTGGAATAGCCGTTATCGGCCTGATAGACATCCTGATACCCGAAGCCGAAAATCCGCACGAATTCAAAGACCTCGACGATACCTCGAAACACAGGACAAACGAGTCACTTATGAGAACCGGGCTTTTAACCGCGTTCGCTATTGGGATCCATAACTTCCCTGAGGGCCTTGCAACATTCGCTACAGCTTTGAGTGATGTCAAGCTCGGCTTGTTTATAGCCATCGCGATTGCTATTCACAACATACCTGAGGGCATGTCGGTATCAATGCCGATATTTTACGCAACCGGCAGCAGGGGCAAGGCGTTCTTCTACTCCTTTCTTTCCGGCGTGGCTGAGCCGGCTGGGGCAATCGTAGGATACCTTATATTAATGCCGTTTATATCAGAGAATCTAATCGCATATCTCCTGGCGTTCGTCGCAGGAATTATGATATATATCTCTGTGGATGAACTGCTTCCTATGGCACATCGCTATGGTCACGAACATACGGTGATTGCAGGCATAATCGCAGGGATGTTCGTAATGGCGTTCGGGCTTTTGTTGCTTTAATTACCCTCGCAATTGTCCAAAACAATAATACCGAAAATCAGCTACAGCACTCTTGGAATTAGCTCACAGCTTTTCTGTTTTCGCGACAGAATTTTCCCATTAACTCCATCGCCCTGTTCAATCTTTCGGCTGAGCCGTACATCTTAGCATAGGCATCAACCAGCTCCATCAGCTCTGCATCCGGCTCAACCATACCATAATGATGCCCGACGTTGACAATCGCAGCATCGAGGCCGTATTCGACCGCCTTTGCAACATAGGCCCTGCAGACGCCAATCTTCCTGCCGGGCAGGTCGCGGGCGCAGTTGCTTACACCAAGCGAACAATGCACATCTTTCATTTTCGGGTCGCTTTTGATTTTCTTTATCGTCTCGAACGCCCTGTACGTATAGCCCGGCACATTCGGTTCCATCGGCATATCTATCGCCAATGGAAACACGGTCGAATCGAAAAATATTTCACCGGGACTAAAGCCATATTCGCCAACCGCTTCGTCGAAAATCTGCTTAGCTATGGAATACAGCTCATCAACCGAGTGTGAGCCTCCCGGACCGGTTGATACCTCCTCGCTTACTAAAAGACCGATGAACGCAAAATCGTAATCCTTCTTCAAAGGCAAAATGCTGTCGGTCGTATAGACTTTTACAGAATTTACAAGCGGGTTTTCGACTTTCTCACCGGTATTATACCACTCTTTCAGGCCCGCTGTCAGGACATCGTTGTCACTGCTGTCGATACAAGCAGGAATGCCATTGCCCCATTTGCGCACAAGCCTGACGTATTCGACCATCATATCTACGCAAAGATGCGGCTCATCCTCGCCAAAGGCGTCGAGATTAACCGATATATAATTTGCACCATCAGAAGCCTGTGATTCAATTAAAGACTTAATATAATCCAAGGGCCCGCTTTGTTTTGCATAGGCCCCGGAGCCAAGCTGTACCAACTGTTTCATAATCGCAGCGGTTTTCGGAATCGAAGCGTGGATCGACTCGCCAATAGTAATCAGGGAATTCTTCATCATACCTTCTTAAAAAATAAAATTACCGTCCATTCGATATTTTACTTATAACCTGTATATACAAACACTTATACAATCCAACTGCTTCTATCGTGTTGTTTTTTGCCGTCGTTACGAACTCAAAAACTACGCCCGTGGATATTTTTCTGTTGTGGATAACTTGTTGATAACCCAAAGCCAATCTCTCAAAGCGCTGTTAAGTAACACGAAGAAAAACCAGAAAAAAAAAGGCAGCCTCTTGATTCGCTGTTTCTATGATCCGCTTGAATCGCATTACTTTTTATATAACATCTTATCAAGTAACATGTTATAACTTCCAACAAAGCCGGAACTCAAAATCCTTTTCATTTTTTACCCGGTGAACCGCCAGTATGCCCAAATTCCCTCGGTTTTGCAATTGATTTGTGAAAAATTATCCTGTTAGTGGATAAATAGGGTAAAGTTCTGTGTTGATTCCTGTTTCAGTGAATTTAAAAAGAAACTTGTTAAGTCGCGCGTTCTCAAAAAAAACACGAATTTTTAATATTTTAAGAATATTTTATAACGGGCCGGGCTGTAAGTGCGCAAAGTCAATACTCTATCACCACTAAAGAACGAGGCGATATTTCAGACAAACTCATTTTTACGCTACTTTGCATAATCCTCACACTTCCATCATTAGGCATTACCCAAAACCTTCGGGCCCGGAAAGGTTTTGAGAACGAAATAGCCACATCTACCGGTTCATTATTAAAATTCTCGACTACAAGACAATCTTTACCTATAAGGTACGAAGATACTTTGTTCGGAGCATCAAACTCTATTCCAAACGGTTCTAATAACTTGGTTCTGATAGGATTTATCTGTTCGCGTGTCAGCTCAAGAAGGCTGCGAGGATTTCCGTTTACTTTCAGGATTACCAAATTTTCGTCATCGAGATTTATGTTACCCAGCCTTCCGGCCAGCCCATCCGTGATAAGTACCGGCTTTCCTGAAGCAAGCATTCTTTTAAGTTTCGTGGGGAATTCCGGGTCTTTGAGCGAATGGATCGGGAAAAAAGCTGCCTTCGCATCAGAGCTAATCTCAACAGCCGGCACAAGAGGCAAACCCAGCATCCCCACAAAATCATATATATACTGCTCATTATAAGCATCACTGTTCGGGGGCTTCGGAGCATGAATGCCTCTGATCGGCTTGTTGCGCACCAGACCGGCAAGCTTGAATAATCCGGGAATCTCCTCTCGCAATTTTTCAACATTAGCCGGCCCTGTATCCCGCAACAACGAACCGTAACAAAACAGCAGCATCTCCCTGGCATCAGCCAAAATAGTCTGGCGGGCCTGCTCTACGTATGTATTTTCCGTCGTTCCATAAGGGTCGAACCAGCCGCCTCCTGTTTTCAGGCCGCCTATTCGGCCAAGCCATCGCATAATATAGTAAGCCTCGTACTGAACCTTTCCACCCCAGCGCTCATTTTCATAATCGCGCGTCTCGGTACCAACCCATATCTTTTCGTAGTCGGCCGTCTGGCGCAAAACCTCATATCCCCGGTTATGGAAGTTATCGTACCATTGCGGATATTTGATGATTATTTGAACATCGGGATTGACCGCCCTTGCCGCGGCCAAAATTCTCTCACGGCTTATTCTTACCATAAGATCACAGCGGTAGTCGGCCCACGTCATGTCGCCGCGCGCTGTCTTGCACTCATCGCACTGGCAGTCGGTAAAAAGAAAGTCATCAATCATAATCTCATCGAATATCGAGGCGGTATATTCGAAGATCTTCTGAAGCTGCGCCTGCGTACCTTTATTTGTATAACAGGAAATCAGTTTCCAGCCCGTCGATATCTTGCCGACCTGTGTAGTGGTAACACAGCCGGAAACATCAAAACCCTCTTCGGTGAATCTTTTTTTCGCGCGTTCCAGGGTCTTTCTATCGGCTGTGTATCTGCTCCTGAACGTTTCTAAAAAAACGTGCGTAACGCCGGTCTTTTTGCACCAGTCAATTGCTTTCTTTATACCTTCCTCATCGCCCAGATGATCACGCACGTTCTGCGCCGTAAATAGTGTGGAAATCTTCAACAGGTCCTTTTTTTCTTTTGCCAAATCCCACAACGTCTTAGATTGACACCTCATTGCTGTTAACAAAACCAGTGACCATACGGCAAATTTCAAACTCCCTGATTTAATCATTCACCATATCCTCCGGCGGTAAAGTAAAAAATGATATTTGTCATGTTCAATTCTCTTTGTTCTGTTTCGTTCTGACGAGTTCTACCCTGCTTACCGCAAGCATTAGATCGCCTCCCAGGATAACAATACGAAAATCGGTCCCGTTGCAGCGATTCATAAAACGGCATTGCGGCAGTGTAAATTCGCTCGTTTTCCACTTGCCTGTCCCGCCTATTGAAACGTCTGCAACTGCACGGAAAGCCCCTTCATGCAAACCCTTTTTGGGGTTCGTATTGTCATACTCCAGTTGAAAGGATGAGCATCCCGCGTCACGGTAGGTAACTGATACTGATACCGTCTTACCGAACAGTTCGTAAGCAAGCGCATCATCGATATTAAAATACAGGTAGCGGCTCACGTGCGGATTCGGTTCGGAAACAACCGCCGCGATATCATCGAACCTTTTTATCTTCCAAACACCATCGCCGCTACTTTGACGAAGGCTCAATCCCTTCGGGCTGCCCGGCTGCCATATAACACTTTTGGCATCTGCGTATCCGCTGCCTATCAAGAGTCTTGTCTTCGCACGCCACATATCTGAAAAGAGGCGCGTCAGCACAATATAGCTTCGGCCATACTCCTGGCTATGTGCTACATCAGTACCCTCGTGCCATTCGTTCCACGTCTCGACGTGTACAATCCAGGGTCTGTATTCAGGATTCATTTGCAGAACCTTTAACCATCGCTCAATATAAGTCTGGCCGTGACGCCTTTCAACTATCAGCGGTGTTCTGCCCGGAACCGCGGTGTGGTCGTATCCTGGGCCCAGTGAAACGACCTGTTTGTAAATAAGCGGCCCGCTCACCGCACCACCCCATGAATAAGTGGCATCAGTCTGGCCTTTCCAAAGGGGTGATTTTACAATGAAAGGTTCAATGCTGAAATCTTTTCTAAATCTGCGCTTTATATGGTCAAACTGTTTAGTATCCTGTTTTTTAGCAAAGGCCGCAACGTAAAGAAATACAATCGGTCTGCCGTCAATGCGTGCCCATTTCGCAGGCGGTATAAGGCTGAAAAAATCCCGTATTGGCGTATAGAACCAATCCTTTCCGAATTCAGTTGTTAAATCAACGTGATAGCTCGATCCGTCGTCATTGAAACCATTCCACCTGAGTATCGACGTATCATAAAACAAAGCAATAGCCGGCGGCCGATGGCCATCCTCCTGCAAGGCAGTGTGTGCCTCCACTAAAGGCGCTAAACCTTTAAAGCTCCAGCCGTCATACTTTCCAGGCACGCCCCAGAAGACCGGCATCATAAAATCAACGCCGGCGGAAATCATATCTTTCAATTGTCCATTATGCCATGAAGCTTGATTGTAGCTGATATTATTCATATCAGACGGGTGAGTTGTCAGAGCATCGGTACCGTCACGGTTGATAATATGACTCTTTGAATCAATATCATACCAATAGAAATATGTCGTTCCAATAACGGGCTGGCCGTGTCTAAATGAATCGGCCCCTTTATGCCCCTCTGGTCGTAAAGGAAAATTTTTTCCGGGCGGCTCCGGAGGCAGCCTGCCTTTAGACAAAACAGGTAAACTAAATGTAAATAACAACAATATTGACAGGCGGATAACTCTACCCATTAAAGAAATATTAAATCTCATTTTGGTTGGATAAACCATCATTGCAATAGTATCAAAAGAAAACTGCGAAAAATCTAATTTTTTTTGAATGCGATTATCTTTTCTTTCAGCGCACGGCAGGCCTTTGCCGGATCGGCGGCTTTCGTCACCGCAGCACAGACTGCAATTGCGTCAGCTCCGGCTTCCAAAACTTCTTCCACATTGTCCGGTGTTATTCCGCCGATAGCCACATTACCTATCCCGGTATCGGCAAGTATCCCTTTCGCCTGCCTTACATAATCCAGACCAACTGCCGGCGCGGTTGGCTTGGTCGCTGTGGCAAAGACAGGCCCCAGAGCAGCATATGTAGGCCGCTCCCGGCATGAGGCACGCAACTGTTCGGTCGAGTGTGTGCTTTTGCCGGTTATCAGCGGGGTCAATTGGAGTTTTCGCGCCTGCTCAATAGGCAAATCATTCTGGCCAAGATGAACGCCGTCCGCTCCTGAAGCGGCCGCCACGTCAACCCGGTCGTTTATTATACTAAGGACGCCGGCGTCTTTACATATCCGCACGAATTCAACTGCAAGAGCGAAAAGTATATCATCCTCGATATCCTTGGCACGCAATTGGATACAATCGGCACCACCATCCACACACTTGTAAGCTAAGGAAATAACCTCTGTCGGCAGATTGCTGGTAATAACTATGTATAATTTGACGCTCTTGTATTTCTCAGAAGTATCGCCGTAAATGACAATGTCTTTCTCAAGTGTATAAGCAGAATATCGCAACTTCTCGATTACATCGGCCACTGATCGGTCCAGCGTCTGGGCTGTCTCAGCAAGCGCCCGCAGGGCTTCGGTCAGCCGTTTACACCCGGCAGTAAAACAATCTATCAGTTCACCGCGTACAAGCTGATTATCAACGACCCGGCCAATACCAACATCGCATATTGTATCTCTGCTCGATATAAGACGACCGGCATCGAGATTGTCGATTGCAGTCGAAAGCTCGTGGCGAATCTGCTTGGCTCGATCGGTAAGTGGCGCTGAGTTCAAAGCGAATCTGCAATACTCCTCAATTACGCGAATTGCTTCGCGTGCTCGATTGAAATTCGCATCGATAATTCTATAAACCGCACGTTCCATAACAACATTGATTATACGAACACGAACGGGCTTTGAGTAGCTAAAATCTACGCGGATAAAGTGATGGTCGTAAAAATTCTCTTTTGACGTCCTTTAGTTCAGGCTAAAGTAAAGAAAGGGCTTTGCGCATAATAAAAGCGGAGCCGACCCTCCTCCGGAGCGACCCCGCTAAACAAAAATTATAAACAAAATCGGGTGTAACCAATTCTGTAATTTACAAAATCGGGTGGACGCATCCTCCTCTTATATATGTTTAGGCCGTCCGCCCGATATAGCTATTAAAACAAGACAAATTAAGCTTATGAGCAAAAAATATGCCAAATAAAATGCAGTAAAATGGAATTCCGCCTTAACACCATATAATATCTTATATAATAGATAGTTACGCTCGACTATTCATTTTATACATAAACCAACGTGGTTTTACATTTTAACAGCGCGTTGTATTAAATCAACACTTATTATACCTATATACCTTATATTTACTCAAAGCCTCCTATATAAGTCTTTTTTTATGGGGAAAAAGTAATGTTGAGAAAAAGCAACGTTTTGTGGATAAAATAAACAATTAAGAGAAATGTGGGTTGATTTTCATTCTGAAAACCAGCACTAATCTTCTCGCTGTTTTAATATTTTGCTCAAAGAGACA